>JALZHC010000227.1 GCA_030914105.1 Acidobacteriota bacterium | reverse complement strand
GTCTTCCACCTCGTCGCCGATGATGCCGCGACGACGCAAAGAGATGATGACGCCGAACGCGCCGACGTTCATGAACGTGTAGACGACGATGTAGATGACCAGTCCCGTGTAGCCGTACTGGTTGGCGGCGATGAGTCCGAGCAAAAGATAGCCGGCGTTCGAGACCGAGGAATAGGCCAGCAGACGCTTCGAGTTCGTCTGCGTCACCGCGGCCCAGTTGCCGACCATGATCGTAATCGCCGCGACCAACGCCAGCAGAGGTGCCCAGTCAACCCTCATCCCGCCCAAAGCCTCGACGAAGATGCGCGCGTAGAGTGCGAAGCTCGCGGCCTTCGACCCCGTGGAGAGGAAGGCCGTGACGGATGTCGGCGCGCCCTGATAGGCGTCGGGCGCCCACATGTGGAAGGGCACGGCGGCGATCTTGAAGAAGAGTCCAGCGGCCAAAGCAATCATCGCCAGCAGAACCATCGGCCTCATCGAGACGCCGCTCAGGTCGGGCGCAGACGCGACGGCCTGCGCCACCTTCGGCGCGATTTCGCCCAGGTTCGTCGAGCCGGCCACGCCGAACAGAAGCGACATGCCGTAGAGCAGAATGCCGGAAGAGAACGCGCCGAGCAGGAAGTATTTCATGCCCGCCTCGTTCGACTGCCGCTCGCGCTTCGTGTAGCCCACGAGCACGTAGAAGGTCAAAGCCATCAGCTCCAGGCTGATGTAGAGCACGATTAAATCGTACCCCGAAGCGAGGAACATCATGCCGATGGTTGCGAACATCACGAGCGAGTAGTACTCGCCGCGCTGCTCGCCCTCGACATCGAGGTAGCGGAGTGAAATCGCCACGGTCAGCGCCGCGGCCAGAAGGAAGATGAGCTTGAAGACGACCGCGAAGCCGTCAACCTTCAGCGTGCCGTAGAAGCCCGTGAGCGGCGACGGCGCGCCCGCCCCCGAAAGGTACGGCCAGCCGAGAACGAGCACGGAGACGGCGGCGAGCGCGAGGCCAAGGAGGGCGAAGTAGCCCGTCCAGCGGCTCAGGCGGTACGGCAGCACGACTTCCATGACGAGCGCCACGCAGGCGCAGAGCGTCAGGATCATCTCCGGCGCGATCAGCTTCAGGTCGGCCAGGTCGAAGAGCGCGGTCGTGGAGGCTTGGAGAAGAAACATAAGCAAGCGGCGGCGCCCCCGCGGGCGGCCTTAGCCCTCAGTCGCTGCCGGCTTGACGGCGCGACAGATGTAATAAGTGCCGAAGGAGATTTCCTCAAACTCGACCGCGCCCGCCACCTCTTTAAGCTCGTCCCAGGGATGCACGTCCGGGTTGCCGAGCACGGTCAGCCTGCTGACCCACAGCACGAACGGGTGGAGGAGCCGGCCCAGGAAGTTGCCCGGTAGCTTCGCGTCCATAATGACGAGGCGGCCACCGGGCCGCAGGGCCTCCCAAGCGCGGCGCAGCACCTCCCGGTGGTGCGGCATGACGGCGTAAGAGAGGCTGAAGAGCACGCCGTCCACTGGTGCAGGCGGCGTGTAGCCCGCCGCGTCTCCGCATACCAGCGTCACGTTGCGCCAGCCGGTGCGAGCGCAGAGCGCCCCGGCTTCTTCGAGCATTCCGGCGGATAAGTCAACGCCGTAAATGCGCCCCTCCAGGCCGACCGCGTTGACCAGCGCTTCGAGGTTCCTGCCCGTCCCGCACCCGACTTCGAGGACGCGGTCGCCCCGCCCGAGTTCGAGCTGGCTGACGGCCCTGCGCCGTATGCCGGGCGGGAGCAAAAAGAGCCACTCGAAGAAGACGAAGAACCGTGCGAGCCGGTCGTAACGTCGCCCGACGAAAGGCGCTTCGTAATCCACCCACCTACCGCCTAGCTCCATAAACCCTCCACGCAGAATTCGAGGCGGGACTTCTATCTGTCAACCCTCTCCGCCGTCTGCGGCGCGCGCGGCGCGGGGAACGGGTAGTCGGGCCGCACGTGCTTGACGATGGCGGCGACCGGCTTCTGGATGAAGTCGAGGAAGGGCTTCGGGTAGACGCCGATCCAGAGCGACATGACGACGAGCGGAATCATGTAGGCCCACTCGCGCCCCTTCAGGTCACGGAGCGTCTCGTTCTTCGGGTTCTCGATGTTGCCGAAGAACATTCTCTGGTAGAGCCAGAGCATGTAGCCCGCGTTCAGGATGATGCCGAGCGCGGCCCAGCCAGACCACCAGGGGTTCGCCTCGAACGCGCCGCGCAAAGAGAGAAACTCCGAGATGAAGACGCACAGCAGCGGCAGGCCGATGGCCGTCATCGCCATCGCCAGAAAGACGGCGGCGTAGCCGGGCATGACGTGCGAGAGTCCGCCGAACTCGTTGACGGCGCGTGTGTGCCTTCTCTCATAAATGATGCCGACGAGGAGGAACAAAGCGCCGGAGTAGATGCCGTGGTTGACCATGTGGAGCACCGCGCCGTTCAAACCGTTCGGGTTCATGGCGAACAGCCCCAGCATGACCACGCCCATCGAGGAGACGGACGAGTAGGCGACAAGCTTTTTCACGTCGCCGTCGCGCTTGACGACGAAGTACATCGCGGCCAGCGCGCCGTAGATGACGCTGATCATGGCGAGGATGACCATCACGTTGCGCACGCCGAAGGTGCGGAAGTAAGCCTGGTCAATCGAAGCCTTCGGAAAGAAGGGCAGGTTGAAGCGGTAGAAGCCGTAGGTTCCGAGCTTGAGCAGGATGCCGGCGAGGATGACCGACCCGGCGGTCGGCGCTTCGACGTGCGCGTCCGGCAGCCATGTGTGGAACGGCCACATCGGGACTTTGATGGCGAAGCCGAGCGCGAAGGCGAAGAAGAGGATGACCTGCATCGTGCCCATCGGCAGAACGCTTCCGAGCGACTGCATGAACATGATGTTGAAGGTTCCCGTGCCGCTGGCTTGCGCGAGTGCGAGGCTGTTGTTGAGCATCGCCAGCGCCGGCCCGTTGCCGGCAATCAGAGACTTGGTTGCGGGCGCAATCGCCGAGACGAGCGCCGTGTCCTGCGTGAGGAAGTACATCTTGATGATGCCGAGCAGGAGTCCGACCGAGCCGGCCAGCGTGTAGAGGAAGAACTTGATGGCCGCGTAGAGCCTGCGCTCGCCGCCCCAGATGCCGATGAGGAAGTACATCGGGACGAGCGAGACCTCGAAGAAGAGGAAGAAGAGGAACAGATCAGCCGAGCAGAAGACGCCGAGCACAGAGGTCTGCAACAGGAGCAGCAGCGCGTAATATTCCTTCTCCCGTTTGGCGATGTACTCCCACGAAGAGAGCGAAGCGATCCAGCCCAGAAGCGTCGTCAGAAGGATGAGCAGCACGGCCACGCCGTCCACGCCCATCTGGTAGCGCGCGCCGATGACGGGAATCCACTGCGCGTCTTCGAGGAACTGGAAGCCCGCCAGATTCCGGTCGTAGCCGACGAGCGCCAGCGAGACGACGAAGTCGAGCAGGAACCAGTAGGTCGCAAACCGCTTGATCGCGCCCGTCTGGCTCTTGTTGAAGAAGAAGAGGACGACGATCGCGCCGAGCGCCGGCAGCCAGGTGATGATCGAGAGCAGATAGGGGATTTTCACAGTCCCTCCGAAAGCAGTAGTCAGGAGCCAGTAGTCAGGAGCCAGTAGAAGAACTTACTTATTGCGACTCGTTCGAGTATCAACGTCAGCGCCCGAAGAGCGGAGCCCTACTGGCTACTGACTACTGGCTACTGGCCACTGCCTTTTACCTTCCGCCCGTGATGGCGGCGAGGATGTCTTTGCCGAAGTAGATGCCGAAGGCGGCGACGAGGCCGAGGATCATGACGAGCGCGTAGTTGGCCGTCACGCCGGTCTGCGCGGCGCGCAGCAGCGGCGACATCAAAAGCTTGATGAAGCCGGCTAGCCCGTTGACCGCGCCGTCAACGACGAGGCGGTCGGTGTTGCCCGTGAACCGGCTCAGTTGGCGCGTCAGCCACGCCACTCCGTTGACCGCGCCGTCTATCACCTTCGAGTCCGTCGCGTAGACGCCGCGCGCGGCGTCCATCGTGCGGCGCGTGACGAGCACGCCGTAGAGTTCGTCAATCCAGTACTTGTTGAAGCTCGCGCGGTAGAGCGTCGAGAGTCGCGCGGCCCAAAGAGTGGGCAGCTCCGGCCTCTTGATGTAGAAGAAGTAGGCGAGCCACATGCCGAAGACGGCGACTGCCACAGAGAAGACGATAAAGAACCACTCGGCGGCGGCGTGGCTCCCGCCGAGCAGAGCTTGAACCGCGTGCGCGAGGTTGAAGCCTGACTCGCCGTAGGGCAGCGGCGGCTCGGCGTGCCCCTCGCCGCTCTGCGTCGGCAGGGGCGCGCGGCTGCTTCCCTCTTCACGCACGGCCTCACGCCCGGCCGCCTGCTTGTTCCGCTCTTCGAGCGCGGAGACTTCCGCGGCAGTCTCTTTGCCGAACTGCCGCGTCGAAGGGTTCCAGATGATGGGGTCAAGCCAATTGACGATGTTGAGGCGACCGCCGACGTGCTGGCCGCCCGCGAACGCCGGGCTGATGCCGACGAAGCCGCCGATTGTGGCGAGCACGGCGAGCACCGCGAGCGGAACCCACATCGAGGTCGGCGACTCGTGCGGGACGACCGAGCCGTGCGGGTGGTGCGCGCCCTGTCCGGCGGCTTCGTGCGCGTCGTGATGGTCGTGTATGTCCTGACCGGTCTCGTCGAGAGCTTCGGCCTGTCCGAGCGCCTCGGTCTCAAGCACGTGCGCGACGCCGACACGCTCTTCGGGGCCGTGGTGCGGTCGGTCTGCGACCGAAGGGTCGATGGCGACGTGCACGGCCTCGCCCTTGTCGTAGGCTTGCGCGTGCGCCTCGTCAGCCTCGCCCCCGGCGCGCACCTGTAGGAAGCGTTCCCTGCCCCAGAACGTGAGCGCCATGAGGCGCGTCATGTAGAAGGCCGTGCAGGTGGCGGCGATGGTGGCGAGCAGCCAGAGCAGCCAGCCGCCGCCGAAGTACTGGGTTGAGGCCGCGTTCCAGAGTATCTCGTCCTTCGACCAGAAGCCGGCGAACGGAATGATGCCGCAGATGGCGAGCCAGCCGCAGAAGAAAGTCCAGTAGGTCTTCGGCATGTACTTCCGAAGGTTCCCCATGCGGCGCATGTCCTGCTCGTGGTGCATGGCGTGGATGACGGAGCCTGCGCCGAGGAACATCAGGGCCTTGAAGAAGGCGTGCGTCATCACGTGGAAGATGCCGATGACGAAGGCCCCGACGCCGCAGGCGAGGAACATGAAGCCGAGCTGCGAGACCGTGGAGTAGGCCAGGACTTTCTTGATGTCGTTCTGCGTGATGCCGATGGTCGCGGCGAAGAGCGCGGTTAAAGCGCCGACGATGGCGACGACGAGCATCATCGCCTGCGAGTGCTGGAAGATGACGTTCGTGCGCGTGACCATGTAGAGGCCGGCCGTGACCATCGTCGCGGCGTGAATCAAAGCCGAGACCGGCGTCGGCCCGGCCATCGCGTCAGGCAGCCAGACGTGCAGAGGTATCTGCGCCGACTTGCCGCACGCGCCGATGAAGAGGCCGAGAGCAATCCAGGAGAGGATGCCCCACTGGCCGATCAGCTCGACGGGGAAGGTGCGCGCCTGCTCGAAAACCTGCGTGTACTGCGTCGTGCCGAAGGTGGCGATGACGCAGAAGACGGCGAGCGCGAAGCCGAAGTCGCCGACGCGGTTCGTGACGAAGGCTTTACGCGAGGCGTCGCCCGCCTCCCGGCGATCGAAGTAGTAGCCGATAAGCAGGTAGGAGCAGAGGCCGACGCCCTCCCAGCCGACGAACATCATCATGAAGTTCGAGCCCATCACGAGGACGAGCATCGAGAACATGAAGAGGCCGAGGTATGAGAAGAAGCGGTAGAAGCCGCGGTCGCCGTGCATGTAGCCGGTGGCGAAGACGAAGATGCAGAGGCCGACGCCCGTGATGACGAGCATGAAGATCGCGGAGAGCGCGTCGAGCTGGTAACTCCACTCCACGTCGAGCGCCGCGCCGACGCCCCGCTTGACCCGCCCGCCCGGCCGCGCGACGAGCACGGCGAGCGCGAGGAAGAACGGGAAGACGACGAGCCCGAAGCGCGGCAGCGAGAGGAGGGGCCAGCGCGAGCTCGGGACGCTGAGCGGGATCGCCAGGCTCAGTACCGCGAAGAGGCCGTACGGCGCGCCGAAGCGCCGCCACGCCACGACCGCCAGTACGGCGAAGAGCGCGAGGAAGACAGCGCCCTCGAGGTTCACGGCGGCGGCATGCAGCGGGTCGGCGCCGGGGA
>JALZHC010000806.1 GCA_030914105.1 Acidobacteriota bacterium | reverse complement strand
GCCGACGCCCTCCCAGCCGACGAACATCATCATGAAGTTTGAACCCATCACGAGGATGAGCATCGAGAACATGAAGAGGCCGAGGTAGGAGAAGAAGCGGTAGAAGCCCCGGTCGCCGTGCATGTAGCCGGTGGCGAAGACGAAGATGCACAAGCCCACACCCGTGACGACGAGCATGAAGATTGCCGAGAGCGCGTCGAGCTGGTAGCTCCACTCCACGTCGAGCACGGAGCCTTGACCGCGGCGCGGCGCGGCGACCGCCGTCCCGGCCTGAACCTGCGCGTCCGGCGCGAGGCCGCGCTCCCTGCGGACGCGCTCCTCCGCTTCACTCACCCTCCTCGTCGCCTCGCCTTGCGCGCGCTCGTTCAACCCCTCGGTCAGCTCCGTCGCGCCGCCCGGAATCCAGGTGTACTTGAAAGCGCCGTCCTGGCTCGTCACGTAAGGCGCGGGCCAGACGCCCGTGCCGTAAGAGACGACCGCCGCGACGCTCACGAGGAAGGCGAGCGCCACCGACCCCACGGCAATCGAGCCGATGAGCCGCTCCGAGAAGCGGAACTTGCGGCCCAAAAGGCCGTTCACCGCCGCGCCGGCGAGCGGGAGGAGTGGGACGAGCCAGATGTATCGGTACATAAGTTTCGGAGTGATAAGTGATGAGTGATAAGTGATAAGAATATCTGCCGCTGCCTCTTATCACTTATCACTCATCACTTATCACCATTTCAAGAGGTCAATCTTGTCAACGAAGATCGTCGCGCGGTTGCGGTAGAGCGCGATGACGAGGCCGAGGCCGATGGCCGCCTCGGCGGCGGCGACGACGATGATGAAGACCGTGAAGACCTGGCCCGCCACGGCGTTCATGCTGCCCGTGTCCTGTAGGTAGCGCGAGAAGGCTATGAAGTTCAGGTTCGCCGCGTTCAGTATGAGCTCGATGGACATGAAGATGACGATGATGTTGCGGCGCACGAGTACGCCGGCCACGCCGATGGCGAAGAGCATCGCCCCGATGATGAGAAACTTGGAAAGGTCGGGGTGCTGCATGCTCTGCTTCATGTTCTCAAGGAACGAGCCTTGAAACAGGAAGAGCGCGGGTGCTGTCAGACTGTTCATAGGTCGGACTCACTTGGCCGCAAGAGCGGCCTTCAGACTTCTCAGAACGGCCTCAAGAGTTTTCAGAGCAGCTTCGGACTTTCCCGACTCGCGACCTTCGGACTTCGCGTCATCAGACTTGAAGGTCGTGCGCGTGTTGGGTCGCCTCGACTTCGGCGGGCGTCAGCTCGCCCGTCGTCTCAAGCTCTTCAACCACCTGCGGGTCAACGTCGTCGGCGGCCAGCTCCTGCTTCGTCGTGCGCGCGAGCAGCACTGAGCCGACGATGGCGACGAGGAGGAGCACGCTCGCGATCTCGAAGGGCAGGCCGCCGTAGCGGTAGAGGCTGCCGCCGATGCGCTGTGTGTCCTCGGAGATGCGTGCCACGCCTGTCTCGGCGGGCCGCAGGGCCGACTCGCGCGCGCGCCGCGCCTGCTCCTGCGCTTCTGCGCGCACCGGCGCGTCTTCGCCCGCGCCGCCCGCCGCGAACTGCCCGGCGGACTTGTTGACGGCGTAGAAGAGGCCGAAGAAGAGGAGCGCGGCGAAGCAGACGGCGGCGGTATTCTGCGCCGTCTTGTTGAAGAGCGCCTCCTGGTCGCGCTCCTCAGCGCCCACGTTGACGAGCATGATGACGAAGAGGAACAAGACCATCACGCCGCCGACGTAGACCAATATCTGCACGCCCGCGATGAACTCCGCGCCGAGCAGGATGAAGAGCGCCGCCACCGAGACCAGAGCCGAGATGAGGAACAGCGCCGAGTGGACGGCGTTGCGCGCCATCACGGTCAGAAGCCCCGCGACGAGCGCGGAGAGCGCGAAGACCCAGAAGAAGACGCTTTCCCAGCCGGAGAGAACCATAAATTCAGTGATAAGTGATGAATGATGAGTGATAAGTGATAAGACAGAGCCGCCGCCGGGTTTTTCTTATCACTTATCACTCATCACTTATCACTTTCTCCTCATGCTTCAAACTTCCGCGCCTCGCGCCCCTGCTCCAGCATCTCTCGGTTCCAGACGAAGCCGGCGCGCGAGTAGGTTGCCAGCTCGAACTCCTGCGTCAGCTCCAGGCAGGCCGTCGGGCAGGCCTCCTGGCAGAGCGCGCAGAACATGCAGCGCGAAGTGTCGAAGATGAACTCGTCGAGGACTTTCTTCTTGCGCGGCTTGCCGGCGACCATGACCTCGATGTCCATCGGGATCACGTCGATGCAGTCTTCGGGGCAGGCGAGCGCGCAGAGATTACAGGCGATGCACAGAGACTCGTGCGTCTCCGGGTCCATGTTCAGGCGCGGCGCGCCGTGGAAGCGCGGCGCGACGATGGGCCGCACCGACGGATACTGCTCGGTGTAGATGCCGAACCCCTTGACCGAGTCCTTGTCCGTCAGCGCGCCGAGGTTGTACTTCAGCGTCAGACGCATCCCCTGAACCAGATCAATCAGGAAGAAGCGCTTCAGCTTCTCCTTCCAACTCGCCTGTGGAACCTTG
>JALZHC010000805.1 GCA_030914105.1 Acidobacteriota bacterium | reverse complement strand
ACCCCGAAGGACTCAAAGACGAGGAGATTCCGCTCGGCGCGAAGATCGTCTCGCTGGCCGACTCCTTCGACGCCATGACGACCGACCGCCCCTACCGCCGCCGCCGCGCCTTCGAAGAAGTGGTCGAAGACTTCCGACGCAACGCGGGCCGCCAGTTCTCGCCCGCAGTCGTCGCCGCCTTCTGCCGCGCGCTCTTGAAAGAAGCCCGCGGCGAGACGCGCCCGCGCCAGATCATCCGCCTCCTCGGCAAAGGCTACGTCGAAGAGCAGGCACTACCCGCCCTCGAACAACTCATCTCCGACCTCGAATCCGACACGCACGCAGTCGCAGGTCAGGCATGAGCACCGGTTTGCATGTCAGCAGACCGGCCTGAGGCGGGCGGCGTCAACCGCGCGGAGGGCGCGCGGCGGTTAGAACCCGGGGCAGCCGAGATGCGCGGCCTCCCCCCTCAATTGCCCGATCGCCTGTAGGATTCTTTTCCTCTCGTTAATGTCGGTGGCCTCTCGCAGCTCTTCCCGCAACTGCGCGATCTGCTCCGCGAGCCTGGCGCATTTAGTCGGGTCTTCGTCGGGCGGCGGGGCGTCAAGGTTGACGAAGCTGACGGTGATTGACCAGTCGCCGTTGCCGTCGCTCTCGTCGTTATCCCAACGGCGCAGGAAGGTCTTAATGTGGTTGTCCTTGTTGAAGTCGTCCTGAGTGACGGTAAAAGCCTCGGAGCCGATCTTGTCGTCGTTGTTGCCGACGGTTCCGTACCACCCTATCTGGCCCACGCTCATGTGTTCGAGGATCGCGCCCGTCACCATCCTCGACGCGAGGTCTTTTACCCCTGCAATCTGCTCGTCGATCTCATCGGGGGTCGGCGCGGCCGCGGCGTGTTGGAAACTCGCGGCGGCCCGTGCCACGCCGAGCTGAACCGCGTCCACCAGTGCTTTGTAACCGGTTACGGCGAGGTCGTTGGGCCAGCTATCTTCCTCCATTAGGACGACCACCACGCCGGCGATTCCGGGCAGGTCGTCGCCGATAACGATTCGGAAGCTCGGGTCGTTCACGGGGATCGGCTTAAGGGGCATGACGCGCGTGCCGACCGCCTCCGGGACTCTGACCGTGTCGCCTTCGTCCACGTCCGTGTCGCCGAGGTTGCCGTGGTCTCCGTTGGTGGAGATGACGGTCGGGAAGCCGATTAACCCCACCGAGTCCACCGCGTAGCTGTCGCCGTCTATCTTGAAGAAGACCGGCCACAGGTAAGGCTCCGCGTCACCGATGCCGTCGGCCTCGTCGTGACACACGACCTCGAATATCTGAGCTTTGAGGTTAAAAGCTGTTCTTGCCATGTCCTCCTCCTTTCGAGGTGTCAAAAAGGGGTCTTAAAAATATATGCGGCCGCCGGTTGAAGCGTTTCAGCCGGGTTTGAAGACCGAAAGCCGCGGCCTCTGAAACAGACGGGCGGGGCGCAGTTTCAAATCACTGTTCGGCGGAGGCTAGGTCGAAGGGAAGGGCCGCGCCGGGCGTATGCCTTTGTGAGGCAGGCGGCGGCCAGGAGTTGCCGTGAAGCGCATGCCTGCGGTGTTAGAGATTTCGGCGACGAAGTGTATGAGGTTAAGTAGAGCGGGGGCGGCCTACGTGCGTGGCCGCCCCCGTCCTTTTTTTCTTTCCGTCAGACTTCTAGTAGTGAATGACCACGGTGTAGAAGTCGTTGAAGTCCGAAACGGTCTGGGTGGTGTCGGGGAAGAGCGAAAGTGTGTGCTGCCCCTGCTTGAGTTTGATGGGGATGAAGGCCGGCACGACGCTCCGGTGGGTGGCGGTTCCGTTGGAGAAGATTCGCGCGTGCCCAATCTCCTGGTCGTCGAGATTGACCCCGATCCCGATGACCACGTTGGCAGACTGGCTCCAGACGGACCCGTTGACTTCCAGGTAAATGGGGGCATCACTGGGGGCCTGAAAGGTGGCCTTGATGGGCAGGGGGCCGACTTGTTGGACGAGTATCTGTATAGCCATGCATGTCTCCTTTTTGCTCTCAGGGCTTGAGAGACCTTGGCGAGGGGATAGAACTCTGGCAAGGTATTCTTTCGGCGGCCAGAATGTCAATGGATTGTGAGGCGCAGATGCAAGGCATAACGCCCGGCATTTGCGACGCGCGCCCGTTCAAGTTTGTTGAGAAGAGCCGCGCTCTTCACTTCGGCTGGATGCGGAGAGTGAAGCTGGCGATTTCGATCTTGTCGTCGGGGCGGACTTCGGTGCGCTCTTCGCGTGGGACTTCGCGACCGGCGACGAAGGTCGGGTTGCGCCCCTTGGGCGTGAACCAGAAGCGCCCGGTGTTGTCGCGCTCTAAGGTCGCGTGGCTGCGGCTGACTTCGGGGTCGCCTTTGATGGGCAGGTCAACCGTGACGGACTTGGATCCGCGACCGATGGTGATCTCCGGCTTGGTGACGGGCACGACCGACTGGCGCACGCCGTTGCGCCAGATTTCGACGCTGTAAAGTTCCTGCGGGCGCGCGGCGACTTTGGTGACTTCGCTTTCAGGCTGTTCCGTGTCGGCGGGCGGCGGCGGCTGCCCTGCGTCGGCCAGC
>JALZHC010000226.1 GCA_030914105.1 Acidobacteriota bacterium | reverse complement strand
CGCGCACCTCAAGCGTTGGATGCCCTGGGCGACCGAGCGCTACTCGGTCGAGGACGCGCGCGAGTTCATCCGCCGCAACCTCCGCCAGGCCGCCGAAGACCAGGGCTTCGCCACGCTCATCTTCTTCCGCGGTCGCGTCGCGGGCAGCATCGGCTACAACAACTTTGACTGGGCGAATCGCAAGACCGACATCGGCTACTGGCTCGCCGCAGACCTGCAAGGGCGCGGCATCATGACGAAGGCTTGCCGCGTGCTCGTCACATACGCCTTCACAGAGCTGCGCCTGAACCGCGTCGAGATTTACTGCGCCGTCGAAAACCTGCGCAGCCGCCGCATCCCCGAACGCCTCGGCTTCACAGAGGAAGGCATACACCGACAGGCCGAGTGGGTGCACGACCACTTCAAAGACCTGGTCTCTTACTCGATGCTCGCCAGAGAGTGGAAGGAGAAACAGTAGCCAGTAGTCAGTAGCCAGTATGCGCTCCGCGCCACAGGCGCTGACGAATTTATTCAGGCTTCTCGACGTAAAAAGGTTTCTACTGACTACTGGCTACTTCATGACAATGACCACACAGCCACTCATCCTCGTCGCCGAAGACGAAGACCTGATGCGCGCGATCATCTCTCGCCTGTTGGAGGAGTCGGGCTACCGCGTCGCCGCCGCTTCGAGCGCGGAGGATGCGCTCGAAGCGTTCGCCGCAGAGGACGTGGCCGTCACGCTCACGGACATACGCATGGCCGGCATGGACGGCCTCGCCCTGCTCGACCGCGTTAAAGACATTGACCCGGAAGCCCTCGTCGTCGTCATGACGGCCTACTCGTCAGTTGATTCCGCGGTCGCGGCGCTGCGCAAAGGCGCTTACGACTACATCACCAAGCCCTTCGTCAACGAAGACCTCCTCCAGTCCGTCAAGAACGCTCTGCGCCAGCGCGAGCTGTTCCGCGAGAACCGGCTTTTGCGCCGCGAGCTGGACAGGCGCTACAGCTTCTCCGAGATCATCGGCACCAGTGAAGCCTTGCAGCAGGTCTTCCGCCTCGTCGAGAAGGTCGCGGCGACGAACACGAACATCCTCATCTACGGCGAGTCGGGCACGGGCAAGGAGCTTATCGCCCGCGCCATCCACCACAACAGCCCCCGCTCCGCGCGCCCCTTCGTCGCCATCAACTGCGGTGCGCTCCCCGAAACGCTCCTCGAATCGGAACTCTTCGGCCACACCAAAGGCGCTTTCACCGGCGCGACCAACGCACGCCCCGGCCTCTTCCGCTCGGCGGAGGGCGGCACGGTCTTCCTCGACGAGATCGGCGAGATCAGCCAGGCGCTACAGGTCAGACTCCTGCGCGCCGTTCAGGAGCATGAAGTCACACCCGTCGGCGCTTCGTCTGCGGTCGCCTTCGACGCGCGCATCATCTGCGCCACCAACCGCGACCTCGAACGCGAGGTGAGCGAGGGCCGTTTCCGCGAAGACCTCTTCTACCGCCTCAACGTCATCGAGGTTCATCTGCCCCCTCTGCGCGAGCGGCGCGAAGACATCCCGCTGCTCGCGCGCCACTTCGTCAAGAGAACGGCGCGCGAGCAGGGCCAGGACGAAAAGTCCTTCGAGCCTCCGGCCATGACCGCGCTCATCAACTACAACTGGCCCGGCAACGTCCGCGAACTCCAGAACGCCATCGAGCGCGCTTTTACTTTAAGCGGCGACCGGGTCACACTCGACAGCCTCCCGCCCCGCGTCCGCGACGCCGCCGGCCACACGCCACCCGTCCGCGACCCCGACGGCCTCCGCCCAACCCTCGCCGAAGTCGAGCGCCGCCACATCCTCGAAACCCTCGCCGCCGTCAACCAGGACAAGGCCCGTGCCGCCAACATCCTCGGCATCGACCTCTCCACGCTATACAGGAAACTGAAGCGCTACGATGCTCTGTAAATGACATCCAGCGGTGCCGTTAATAGATGCTATCAGCCATTACAAAGCTGCTCATATTAATCTCTGTCTGTCTGCCGCTCTGCCTCGTCTCCTTAAAGGCTATAAGCATGTCGGTAATGGCATCTTGATAGATGCCGTTCAACTGAATCGCTTTGTCACCTTCCTTATAGCTCGTATGAAGAGGCGCCCAGCTTCCGTACCTGTCTATCACCTCCTGCCGGGAGAGGTACTCGAATCTTTGTTCATTTACCACGGCGTACTTCATAGAGCTTTCCAACAAATCATATTCTTCGCGCACGGCCCATCTCCAATAAGGAACAGTCCTAACCGTTGTCAACAAGTAGTTCATCCAGCGTCGCCAGCTTAACTCGTCAGACTTCTTACTCGTAAGCTCCAGCGTGTGCCTCAGGGTGGCGCGCAGGAACGGGACTGTCACCTTGTCTGCCTCAGATGTATCAACAAAGAGGCGACTTGCGGCCGGGACAGGGGCGTTAGCACCTCGGATGTCGACCTGTGCGCCGCCGGCTATGCCCATGATTTCCACCTTTGAAGAGGAGCCTTCCATCGGCTTCCATTCAAGAAACCCTCCCGGTAAAAGAAGACCGTACAGAGAGAATCGCACCGGATAGGGCGGGATATTTAAGTTACGAAGTAAGTTTAAAGGCATGTCAGACCAGTCATCATTTCCGAGCCATAACGACTTAATGGCGGCCGCCGACTCATTCCACCTAACAGCGTTCGCGGCGTTCAACCTCAGCGACTTGTAAAGCACATTTCGCTTGTGCTCAGACAGACCATTCCACTCATGCGCGAACGTGGGCACGAATAAGTTGGCCATGGACCGGCTAAAGATCCCTTCCACCGCCGTATACTCCGCCGTCCCAGGGTCAATCGTCCTCTTTTCATCGATGCTTCTTTTTAAAGCCGTCATCAAGTCCTCCCACGCGGGAGACTGATACGTCGTATCCGAATCTTTATAGTCACACAGCCGCTTGGCGAGATCGGGCAGAGACCTCACCCCGACACTACCGCCTACAATTTCGAGGTACCCTTTTTGAGCGCAGGCCTCCCCGTCCTCTCCCTTGAGAAGCCAGAACCACGCTGCCCCACGCAGGTGAGATGAAAAGTCGTATCTTTCGAAGGGGATGCGCGACGCCGTAATAATCTCCTCAAATCTCTGAGCCGCCACTTTGATTCCGGCCTCGTCTAACGGAGGATAACTCGCCTCATTTCCCTTTCTGAGGGCACTCTCCAACATTTTCGTCCAAGATGGCTCAGCTTCCCACCGGCGGCGAGTGATGATTCTCGGCTCTGCCACGCCCGCGCCGTAAACGTTAACGTCGTACTCCACGTTGGTGGCGAAGGTGTCTAGAGTTTGAAACAGATCAACCTCAATGCCGGGGCGGAGGTGAACCGTGACGCGCGTGCCGGGGTGGCGGGGCGGGCCGTCTTCGGCGTCGGAGGCAGGCTTGAGGGGAAACGGGGTCACGGGCGGCGGGTTGAGCCGCTTGATAACGAAATACTTGGTCGGCCCTTCAATCGTGATGTGGAGCGGGTGGTTGCCCGTGCGGTAGGTCTCGACTTCGAAGCGGTCGGCGACCATGAAGCAGGAGAGGATGCCGATGCCGAATTGGGAGATGGCTTCGAGTTCGATGCCTTTCTTCTGAAGGCGCGCGCGCTCGGCGTCGAATTCGGGCGAGCGGTAGTAGCTGCGCCCCACGCGCATGAAGTAGTTCTCGACGATCTTGCGGGACATGCCGACGCCGTTGTCCTGGAAAACAATTCGCGGGTCTGCCGCGTCGTCGGAGTAGTCCCAGACGGCGATGCGCGGGATGTAGAGGTTCTCCTGTTCGGCCTCTTTGGCCTGGGCTTCGCGGTTGCGGCAGGCGTCGAGGGAGTTTTGCAGAAGCTCGCGGAGGAAGAGGCTTGGGTCGGGGTAGAGGCTCTTGTCCATGAGGAGCTTCATGATGCGCTCGTAGTCGAGTTGGAAGCGGAAGGCTCCGGCCAGATAGGTCTTGTCTTCCATCTCGACCTCCGAGCGGTCAACGATGGGCGGCAGGTGCAGGCGGTAGCGCTCGGCGATGTCGCGCGGGGCCTCCTTGACGACGAGGCGGCGGCACTCGCTCAGCTCGTTGTCAACCCAGTCGAGGAACTCCATCACGGCGACGTAGAAGGCCGGGCGCTTGCACTCGGCCCTGAACATCACATCGCGCTCGTTGATCACCCAGCCCTTGACCGAGAGGTGCTTGTTCCACTCCTCCCAGGACTTCTCTTCCGTGAAGTCTAGGTTCTGGAAGACGACGACCGGCGTGCGCGAGCGGTCGAAGTCCATGATGTCGGCGAGCCGCAAGCAACAGGCGGCGTACTGCTGGTTGAGCGGCACGCCGTAGACGGCCTTGTTCGTCGAGAGTTGGCTGACAGTCCTGTTGAGATACTTCGGGTCGCTGCTCTCATGGACGCCCCACGCGTGGCTCTCGCACACGTCAAGGACGTACTCGGAGATGTCCACGTCGCCATAGACGAGCCTGCCGGGCAGCTCCTTTCGGACGTTTTTGCGCGCGCGCTCCGGGTGCAGGCGGCGGAAATACTCCGCGAGCAGCGCGTCCTGAATGACCTCGGCGCGCGCGTGGTCGCCCCTCTTCCGCGCCTCTTCGAGTGCCGCCGCGCGGTCGTGGTGGCCGAGCAGGAAAGAGTCGAACTCCTGCGACTTCAGCGCCTCCCTCTTCTCTTCTTCGGAGACGAACATCCCGAAGTCGTGGAGCAGCGCGGACAGGATGAGCACGGAGAGTTCGAGGCCGTTCATCTGCCTGAGCGTCTCGCGCGGGATGAAGCGGCCCATCAGGTCGATGAGGTTGCGGCAGTGGCGGATGTTGTGCTCCGTGTACTGTTTGAAGGTGACGGGGATGCGTTCGAGCAGCGGGCCGGCCACGTCTGCCGCGTCGTTGACCAGCGCCACGAGCTTCTCGACATCCTCGACGAGGATGTCGTCGCGCCCGGCGCTCCTTTTCAATTCCTTGACGAGTTTAAGGTCGGCGATCTGCCGTGCATACATGCCCATTATCACGCCTCGCGGAGACGATGGTTGCGTTGAGCGCGACGGTAAACCCGTCCGCCGCCTCTGTGCAGTTCGCAACCGTGATGTCTGGTGTGAGCCGATGAAGGCCGGCGGCCTAAACGAGCCAACGCATTCTGCGATAATTCAGGGACGCGCGCAATAGGAAAGTATGAGGGCCCGGCTGGCGTAGTGCGGTCGAGCCGCAAGCGCGGCACGCTAATGAAAGCGGGGTTTTTAAGCTCTACTCCGCCTTAGTTTGGATTCGCCTAATCCTTCTTCCCGCCGAACTGCGCATTTGAAGGCGGCGGGCGCGGCCCCTCGTCCCAGATGAGCCGCGTCAGATGAAAACGACGGTCTGGAAGTTGGGGATGTCGAAGCGGCGTCGGCAGCGCGGGCAGGTGAGCACGTCGTCGACGCGCACCATGTAGTCGCGCGCCTTGGCGAACTGCGCCTTCTGCTGCTCGTTCATGCCGCGCGGGGGCTGCGGCTTCTTCGTCCTCACCATCCAGCGCACCTCGAAGTCGCCGCGCTCGCGGCAGTGCGGGCAACTGTAGTTGGCGCGCTTCGTTTCCTGCCGTTCGTTGAAGAAGTCTCTCTCGTTCATAATTTCAGAGGTCAGAGGTTAGAGGTTAGTAAAAACTTTTCCAGGCTTGATTGCTCGACGACGCGAGCGCTCAACTACTAACCTCTAATCTCTAACCTCTCCTTTCATGCACGCCTCTCGCGGCGGCGGTGGTAGAAGACTATCGCGAGGCCAAGCAGCCCGTTGAGGAGCATGAGCGAGTTGGTGACGACGAAGACCCAGTTGCGCACCAGCAAGCTGTAGACCGTGAAGCCGAGCGACGCCGAAATCTGTCCGACGAAGAGCCACTTCGAGACGCCCTCGCTTGTCCCCTCCCGCCACTGCTTATAAACCTGCTTGGCGATGGTCAGCACGAGTATCACCGAGCTGAACCAGCCGACGGCCTCGACCAGCATTCCACCCCCCGCGCACGTTCCTCATAAAAGCCGCGGCCATTATCGCCCAACGCGCGCGCTCAGGACAAAAGCCTGCGGACGGTCTCGCGCAGAGAGTCGGGGTCGAGCGGCTTCGGCTCGTATGCGTCCGCGCCCTGCGCGAGCGTGAGCGAGGCGCTGCCCGTGCCGAAGCCGGTCGTGACGAGGATCGGCGTCGCCGCCAGCTCCGGCGTTGAGCGCACGCGCCGCACCAGGTGGACGCCGTCAGCCGCGGGCATGTAAACGTCCGTGATGATGAGGTCGGGCCGCTCCGCGAGCGCCAGCTCGAAGCCGCGCACGCCGTCCTCCGCGGCGGACACT
>JALZHC010000804.1 GCA_030914105.1 Acidobacteriota bacterium | reverse complement strand
CCGGGCATCTGCAGAAGTATCTCGTGCGAGCTGGCCGAGCCGTGCTGCTGGATGGTCGGCTCGGCGACGCCGAGCGCGTTGACGCGCGTCTCGATGATGCGCTGGGCGTCTGTGGTCGCGCGGTCGCCGAGGTCTGACTTGGCGCGGTCGGTCAACTCCCAGGTGATAGTGTTGCCGCTCGTCGTCGCCGTCCAGATGTTCGGGTCGAAGTCGCTGACCTTGCGCGGCAACTGGTCGCGCATGTCCTGAAGCTTCGACGGGTCGTTGGCGACGAGCACGACGCGGTAGCTGTTGCCCTGCACTTCGGGCCGCGCCTCTTTGATGTCGTAGCCTTGCGCGCGCGCGGCCTCAGTGACGCCCGCGGCGACGTTCTCCGTCAGACGCTTGAGGTAGTCCTGCACCTGCACCTGCATGACGAGGTGCGAGCCGCCGCGCAGGTCGAGGCCGAGGTGTATGTTCTGGCGCAGTGTGTTGTTGATGCCCGCCAGCGTGAAGTCATGAAGCGCGGGCTTGTGGCGCGGCCCGAGGACGACCCACAGCCCGACGAGCGTCACGATGGCAATGATGATGACCCGCTGTAGAAGATTCTTTTTCATAACAGAAAACAGTAGACAGTAGACAGTAGCTAGTAGTCAGTAGAAAAGCCTTCTCCGTCGTGAGCCAGCGATGTTCGCTTCAACGCCCGCGGCGCGGAGCCTACTGGCTACTGACTTCTGGCTACTCTTCATCAAGTTCCCTTCTCCTCGCTCCCGTGCATGCCCGCGACCGAGGCGCGCGTGATTTCGAGGATTGACTTGTCGGCGCTGCGCACCAGGAGCGAGTTCTCGCGGACTGCCGTGACGGTGGCGATGATGCCGCCAGAGGTGATGATCTTGTCGCCGGCCTTGAGCTGCGCGACCATGTCCTGAAGCGCCTTCTGGCGGCGGCGCTGGGGGACGATGATGAGAAAGTAGAAGACGCCGAAGATGAGCAGGAACGGCATCAGCGTCACGAGCAGCCCGCCGCCCGCCGGCGCGCTCGGATTCTGGAAGATGAAAGCGAGATTTGTCATCGGGTGTTCGGCGGCTTGAAGTCTCGAACCGGAAGCCCGGAGTCCCAGAGTTCAGTCCGCGTGTCTCAGATCAGTTTTCTTGGCGGCCTCCGGCGCGGGGGATTGACCGGCGCGTGCGAGGCGGGACTGCCAACGGGCCTTTCGTCGACCCGCGCCTTGCCCGCAGCCCGACCTGGAAAGGTCTTCCGGGGCAGGCCGCGGCCCCGAAAAAGGGTCGCCGGCTCACTCGACGCCGGAGCCAGTCCCCACAAGAAACTCCCGCCGAAATCGCGTGAATTCGCCAGACCGGATAGCTTGCCTGACACGCCGCATGGTGTCAAGGAAGAACGCGAGGTTGTGATGCGACAGCAGGACGGCGGCGAGCATCTCGCCCGTCATATATAGATGACGCAGGTAGGCGCGCGAGTGCCGACGGCAGACCGCGCACGCGCACTCTTCATCGAGCGGGCGCGGATCGGTCGTCCAACGCGCGTTCTTGATGTTCAACTTCCCGCGCGAACTGAACGCCTGACCGTTGCGCCCGTTGCGCGTCGGCAGCACGCAGTCGAACATGTCCACGCCGCGCGCGACGCACTCGACCAAATCCTCCGGCGTGCCGACGCCCATCAGATAGCGCGGCGCTTCGGCAGGCATCAGCGGCGCGACCGCCTCGACCACCTCGTACATTGTGCCCTTCTCCTCGCCCACGCTGAGACCCCCGATGGCGTAGCCGTCAAACCCGACCTCGACCGTCCGCTCCAGACTCTCGCGCCGCAAGTCCAGATGCGTCGCGCCCTGCACGATTCCAAAGATTGCTTGACGACCGCTCAACCCTCGTCCGTCTTCATCCGATGCTGAAGCGCCCGCCCTCTCCGCATGGCTTCGGACGCGGCCTGAGTCAGCGCCCTCTCTTTGCAGCTCGTCGAAGCGCGCGCGCGAGCGTCGCGCCCAGCGCGCGGTCAGCTCCAAAGAGGCGCGCGCCGCGTCGCGTGCGGTCTGGCCGGGCAGGCACTCGTCAAACGCCATCACGATGTCGGAGCCGAGCGCGGCCTGCACCTCCATCGAGACTTCGGGCGAGAGGAAGCACGCTTGCCCGTCGACGTGCGAGCGGAATTCGACGCCCGCTTCGGAGACGCGCCGCAGGCCGCTTA
The DNA here is from genome assembly GCA_030914105.1 of Acidobacteriota bacterium. Classification (GTDB taxonomy): domain Bacteria; phylum Acidobacteriota; class Blastocatellia; order Pyrinomonadales; family Pyrinomonadaceae; genus QHXN01. Next base: position 389 of record JALZHC010000804.1, on the reverse strand, counting down.
AGGAGAAGACCTGAAAACCGCCGGAGTCGGTCAGGAGCGCCCGCTGCCAGCCGATGAACTTGTGCAGCCCGCCGCACGCGCGTATCACTTCCGCGCCCGGTCGCAGCCAGAGATGGTAAGTGTTTCCGAGGATGACGCGCGCGTCTAAGTCTTCCGCCTCCAGCTCTTCGAAGCGCACGCCCTTCACGCTGCCGAGCGTGCCGACGGGCATGAAGACGGGCGTCTCAATCACGCCGCGCCGCGTCTGCAAGAGGCCCGCGCGCGCCTCGCCCTCGCACGCGAGCGTCTGCCATCCGAGTGCCTGTTCGGTCATCAATTCCTGTTCACCTATTCATTCTTGAGCTTAGAGCAACTAAGATTCACCGCCGCAGGCGCAGAGAGCGCGGAGG
>JALZHC010000225.1 GCA_030914105.1 Acidobacteriota bacterium | reverse complement strand
CACCAGCGGCGAGCTGCGCATCTCGAACTTCATGCTCTGGCAGGCCGCCTACAGCGAGATTTACGTGACCGAGACGCTCTGGCCCGACTTCCGCCGCGCAGACCTTCTGGAAGCCGTCGTTGACTACCAGCGGCGCGACCGACGCTTCGGCGGGCTACAGCTCGTGGCAAACGCGAAATGAAGAAGTAGCCAGTAGTCAGTAGTCAGGAGCCAGTAGGCTCCGCGCTACGTGCGTCGGCGCAGACACCGCAGGCTTCCTTTGACGAAGGCTTTTCTACTGGCTCCTGACTACTGACTACTGGCTACTGCATGAAGTCCCGCATCATTACCGCCGCCGTCGCCCTGCCCGTCATCATCGCCTCGATTATCTACCCGCCGTTCAAAATAGTCTTCGCCGTCATCGCCATCCTCGCCATCACCACCGCCCTTTACGAGTTCTGGTTCCTGGCGAGGCGCGTCGGGGCGAAGCCGGACGTGGTCGTCGGCTACGCGGCGACCGCCGCGATGCTCATGGCCTTCACCTCCGAATGGCTTGAGCTGATGTTCGTCATCGTGCCGCTCTTCGTCGTCGCGGCGCTCGCGGCGGAGATGCTGCGCGGCACGCCGTTCGACAAGATGATTCTGAACGTCGGCTCGACCGTGCTCGGCGTGCTCTACGTCGCCTTCCTCGGCGGACACCTCATCGCGTTGCGGATGGGCTTCGCGCTTCCGGTCGCGACGCCGGAAGCGTTCCTCGTCAGCCAACGCTTCATCAGCGGGTCGCTCTCGACGCACCTGCTCTCCTTCTTCTTCCTCGTGCTGATGGGTTCGGACACGGGCGCGTACTACGCCGGGCGCGCGCTCGGCAGACGCAAGCTCGCGCCGAACATCAGTCCGGGGAAGACCTGGGAGGGCGCTGTCGGCGGCATGGCCGCGAGCCTTCTGGCGGCGGCGCTCGCGCACTACTGGTTCTTCCCCGAACTCCCTTTGCGCGCGGTGCTGCCGCTGGCGGCGGTGATGAACGTGCTCGGCGTCGTCGGCGACCTGACGGAGAGCGCCTTGAAGCGCGGCGCGAAGGCGAAGGATGCCGCGCAGATTCTGCCCGGCCACGGCGGCTTCCTCGACCGGCTCGATAGCTTGCTCTTCAACGCGCCGGTCATCTACTATTTCGCTCTTTACTACTGGCGTTAATCTCGCGCCTTGCTTTTATGAACACTCAGGGCATCGCAATCCTCGGCTCGACCGGCTCAATCGGCTGCAACACGCTGCGGGTGGTCGAGTCGTTCGGCGACTCTCGCTTCCGCATTGTCGCTTTGGCCGCGGGCCGCAACGTCGCGCGCCTGGCCGAGCAGGTTGAGCGCCACCGGCCCGAACTCATCGCCGTCGAGGACGAGTCAGGCGTCGAGAGGCTTGAAGAGGAACTGAAGAGGCGCGGCGTGAGCGTGCCGCGTGTGTCTGTCGGCGAAGCCGGCATGGTCGAGGTGGCGACGCACGAAGGGGCGCGCACCGTCGTGAGCGCGACGGTCGGCGCGGTCGGGTTCGTGCCGACTTTGCGCGCGCTCGAAGCCGGCAAGCGCGTGGCCTTGGCGAACAAGGAGACTCTGGTCATCGCCGGCGAGCTGATGACGAGAGCCGCCCGCGAGTCGGGCGCGGAGCTTCTGCCGGTTGACTCCGAGCACAACGCGATTCATCAGTGCCTGCGCGGCGAGCGGCGCGAGGAGGTTCGGCGGCTGATTCTCACTGCTTCGGGCGGCCCCTTCCGCTCGAAGAGCGCGGGCGCGATGGCCGAGGCCACGGTCGCCGAGGCGATGCGCCATCCGACCTGGACGATGGGCGCGAAGATCACGATTGACTCGGCCACGCTGATGAACAAGGGGCTGGAGGTCATCGAGGCGCGCTGGCTCTTCGGCTTCGGCGCGGACGAGATTGACATCGTCGTCCACCCGGAGTCGGTCGTCCACTCGATGATTGAACTCGTCGACGGCTCGATCATCGCGCAGATGGGCGTCACAGACATGCGCCACGCGATTCAATACGCGCTCACATACCCGGAGCGATACCCGTGCGCGGCGCTCCCGCCGCTCGATCTGGCGAAGCTCTCCACGCTCCACTTCGAGGAGCCGGACGCCGCGCGCTTCCCATGCATCAGTCTGGCCTACCGCGCGCTGCGCGAGGGCGGGACGCTGCCGGCGGCGCTGAACGCGGCCAACGAGGAGGCCGTCGGAGCGTTTCTCGCGGGGCGCATACGGCTGACCGACATCCCGCGCGTCATCGAGAGTGTGATGGACAAGCATGAGAAGCGCGCCGTCGAGAGCCTCGAAGTGGTGCGCGAGGTTGACCGGCGCTCCCGGCTCGAAGCCGCGCGCGAGATCGAGGCCGTCGCCGAGGCTTCGAGACTTATCGCGTGAGGGTTGTGAGTCGCCCGCCGTCTATGCCATCGGCAACGAAGGAAACCCTTTATTAACGACCGTTTGTTTGACTCGACTGCGGGCGGCGCGTAAACTTTCGGTGCAACGGGGCGCGACGGCAGCGCCTCTAAACGTTTTCGCCCCCCGGCCTTCGACCTGTTGAGAGACTGCCTTTTATGACCTGGATTCTTGCCTTCGTTTTCATCCTCGGCGCTGCTGTCGTCCTGCACGAGTTCGGCCACTTCCTCGTCGCCAAGATGCTCGGCATCCGCGTCGAGACCTTCTCGGTCGGCTTCGGCAAGCGCATCTGGGGAAGGCGCTGGGGGACGACCGACTATCGCCTCTCGCTCATCCCGCTCGGCGGCTACGTCAAGCTCGGCGGCGACGAGTCGAACGCCGGCCTCGAAGAGGGAACGAGCGAAGAGATTCCTCCGGGCGAGCGCTTCGACCTCAGGCCCCGCTGGCAGAAAATCTCGGTCGCCGTCGCCGGCCCCGTCATGAACGTCCTGACGGCGCTCGCCATCCCGTTCGCCCTCGCCATGATTATCGGCGTGCCTTCGATGCCGCCGCCCGTCGTCGGCGACGTGATTGAAGGGAGCGCGGCGGACGCGGCCGGCCTTCGTCCGGGCGACCGCATCGTCTCGTTCAACGGGCGCGACAATGCTACCTGGGAGGAGATCAGAAACGACGGGACGATCTCGCCGGGCCAGGCGATTCAGTTCACGGTCGAGCGCGCAGGGCAGCGCGTCCCGCTCACCATCACGCCCTCGAAGTTCGAGGAGGACGGACAGGAGATTGGCGACCTCGGACTGCTGCCGGACTACGGCGACATCCCCGTCAAGGTCGTCATCGACATGGTCGAGAAGGGCGCGCCCGCCGAGCAGGCCGGCCTCCAGCCCGGCGACCAGATTCTCGCGCTCGACGGCACGCCCATGCGCAGCTACTACCAGGTCGTCCGCTACATCAAGGAGCACCGTGCGGGGGCCGTCACCTTCACCGTCAGGCGCAAAGGCGAGACGCTCGACATCGCCGCGGGCGAAGTGCGCAAGCCTGACGGCAAGCTCGGATTCCAGCCCGACGACGAGTACCCGATCAAGCGCGTCGGCGCGGGGGCCGCGATGGCTTACGCCTACGGCCACAACGTCGAGATGCTCCGGCTGACGGGCAACGCGCTCGGCCAGGTCTTTTCGGGACGGCGCTCCGTGCGCGACACCTTCTCCGGCCCCATCGGCATCGCGCAGGCCACCAAGCGCGCGACCGAAGAGGGCGGCCTCGAGGCCGACTTCCGGATGCTCGGCTTCCTCAGTCTCAACCTCGGCATCTTCAACCTCCTGCCCATCCCCGTCCTCGACGGCGGCATGATCTTCGTGCTCCTTTTGGAAGCCCTGCTCGGCGTCGTCGGCATGAAGCTCTCGATGCGGATGCGCGAGCGCATCCAGCAGGTCGGCTTCGTCTTCCTGCTCCTCCTGATGGGCTTCGTTATCATCAACGACGTGACGAAATTCGCGCCCGGCTGGTTCCGCTCCGAACGGCCCGCGGCGACGCAGCGGAAGTGAGTCTGGAGTCGAGAGTCGGGAGTCAAAATCATTTTGTCTTGACTCCAGACTCCAGACTTACCAAGCAACATTAAGATTCGAGCTGACGTAGAGATTGGCATGAGAGCGACGCGGGCGGTCAGGGTCAAGGGCTTGCAGATTGGCGGCGGCGCGCCGGTCTCTGTGCAGTCCATGACGAAGACGGACACGGCGGACGTTGAGGGCACGGTCGGGCAGATTCGCGAGATGGTGCGAGCGGGCTGCGAGATCGTCCGCGTGGCCGTGCCGAATGTGGAGGCTGCGGTCGCGCTCAAAGAGATTCGCCGACGCGTCCCCGAAGTCCCGCTCGTCGCCGACATACACTTCCACTACAAGCTCGCGCTGATGGCGCTCGAAGCCGGCGTGGACAAGCTGCGTTTGAATCCCGGCAACATCGGCTCCATCGAGCGCGTGCGCGAGGTCGTGCGCGCCACGAAGGAGCGCGGCGTGCCCATCCGCATCGGCGTCAACGGCGGCTCGCTCGAAAAAGACCTGCTCAAAAAATACGGCACCGCCACGCCCGAAGCGATGGTCGAGTCGGCCCTGCGCCACATCAATATTCTCGAAGACCTCGACTTCCGAGACATTGTCGTCTCGCTCAAAGCCTCGGACGTTCAACGCACCGTCGCCGCGTATCGTCTGCTCTCGGAGCGCGTCGAATACCCGCTTCACCTCGGCGTGACCGAAGCCGGCACGCCCTTCGGCGGAACCATCAAATCATCCATCGGCCTCGGCATCCTTCTCCATGAAGGCATCGGCGACACCATCCGCGTCTCGCTCGCCGCGGAGCCCTGGGAAGAGGTCAGAGTCGGCTGGGAGATTCTGAAGTCTCTCGGCCTTCGCCAGCGCGGCGTCACGGTCGTCGCCTGCCCGACGTGCGGGCGGCTCGACGTTCCGAACTTCGTCGAGATCGTTACCGAGATCGAGCGCCGGCTCGCGCACATCGAGGAGCCTCTGCACCTCTCCATCATGGGCTGCGAGGTTAACGGGCCGGGCGAAGCGCACGACTCGCAGCTCGGCGTCACCTTCGGCAAGGGCGTCGGCATGATCTTCAAGGACGGCAGGCCGCTCCGGAAGGTTTCGGGCGCGGACATCGTCGAAGCCTTCGTCGCCGAGACCGAGAAGCTCGTCGCCGAAGGAACCCCCGCACAAACAGAAGTCACGCCGGAGCTGGTGCAGATCAAGTGACGACGGCACGCCCCAACTCTTGTTTCCCAACACTCCAAACAAATGATGTGAGTTAACCGTGTGGTCAGTCGGCGGCCATCGAGAGGAAAAGCGCGTCGGTGGCCGCGCGCCGGTTGATGTTCACCTCTAGCTGCGCCCGCAGCTCTTCGATGCGCGCGAGCCAGCGCGAGGCGCGCGCGGGCCGGAGGGATGCGGCGAGGCGCGTGAGCCGCTCGCGCAGGTCGTAGTTGACGATGGGCGCTTCGGCCCCGCGCAGGGCAAGCAGCCAGAGATCGCGTATCAGAAGCTCCAGCGCGTCGAGGCGCGGCTCGTACTCGTCCTTGTTCTTCGCGTCTCCAAGCTCTTCCGCTGCGCGTAGGAGTCGCACGCGGTCGCCGACGCCCGCGAGCGCCTCGACGACGCCGAGCATCGCTTCGCGACGCGCGCGGTAGGTGTCGAGGTTGAGGCCCAGCGCGACGCCGGGCCGACCGGCGGCGAGGTGGGCCGCGAGCCGCGCTTCCTCGCCCGCGCGCTTCCGATTTTTAACCAGATAGCTCTCAAGCTCTTCGACTGCGAGCGGCGCGAAGCGGACGGCCTGGCAGCGCGAGCGTATGGTCGGCAGAAGCGCCGCCGGGCGCGAAGTGACGAGGATGAGGTGCGTGGTCTGCGTGGCCTCTTCGAGCGTCTTGAGCAGGGCGTTCGAGGAGGCGTCGTTGAGGCTCTCCGCGTCTTCGATGAGGAAGACGCGCGCCGCGCCCTCGACGGGGCGGAAGTTGCACTCGCGTTCGAGGTCGCGCACAGCCTCGACGTAGATGTTCCGGTTGAAGGGGAGCACGCACCCCACGTCGCCGTGCTCGCTCCAGAGGACTTTCTTGTAGTCATCCCTTTCCGAAGGCGGCGGCGCGAACCTGCCGACGCGCTTGCACGAAGGGCACACGCCGCATGCCTCTACGCCACGACGCGCGCGGCAGTTGAGCGCACGCGCCAGCTCCAGCGCGAAGAGGCGCTTACCCAGACCCTCCTCGCCCGCGAACAGAAGCGCGCCCGGCACGCGCCCCTGCCTCAGCATCCGGCGCAAAGTCTCCTTCGCGCGCTCATTCCCGACGAGTGTGTCGAACATAAATCAAGTTAAGTCTGGAGTCCGGAGTTTGGAGTCGTGAGTCAGAAC
>JALZHC010000224.1 GCA_030914105.1 Acidobacteriota bacterium | reverse complement strand
AGTCTCGGCGTCCGGAGTCAAAGGCAAACTTGTCTTGACTCCAGACTCCAGACTTCAGACTCCAGACTTTTTTATATGAAGCTGAAAGCAAACCTCGGCGCGGACGCGGCGATCCTTCTGACGACGCTCGTCTGGGGTTCGACCTTCGCCGTCGCGCGCGACATCCTCGACGCATGGCCGCCGCTCGCCTACCTCGCGTTGCGGATGCCGCTCGCGGCGCTCCTATTCGCCGCGCTCTTCCCGCGCCAGATCTTCGGCGCGAGCCGCGAGGCCTGGCGCGCGGGCGCGACGCTCGGAGCGCTCATCGGCGTCTCGTTCCTCGGTCAGACCGTCGGGCTGGTCTTCACCACGCCGGCCAAGTCGGCCTTCGTCTCCGGCATCACCACGCCGCTGATTCCCTTCATTGCCTATCTGCTCTTCGGCGCGCGACCGAGCCGCGAGAACCTCGCGGGCGTCGTGCTCGCCTCCCTCGGCGGCGCGCTCATACTCGCGCCCGTCGGGGCCAACGGGGTCAACGTGGGCGACCTCATCACGCTCGGCACGACCGTCGTCTTCGCCACGCACGTCTCTTTGATGAGCGTCTACGCGCGCCGCTTCGACATACGACAGTTGAGCGCGCTCCAGGTCGTCGTGGCCGCGTCGCTCACGCTCTCGGCGTGGCTCATCCTTCGCGCTTACGTCGCGCTCGCGGGCGCGGCACCCACGGCCATCGCGCGCGAGGCCGCGCCGCTCGCGTGGAGCGCGCCCGTCGTCTGGCAGCTCGTCTACCAGTCGGCGGTCGCGACCGTCTTCGTCTTCCTCATCTGGACTTGGGGCCAGGCGCGCATGTCCGCGACGCACGCCGCCGTCATCTTCGGTCTCGAACCCGTCTTCGCCACACTCTTCGCCGTTCTGTTGCGCGGCTCCGCCGAGTGGACGGGCGGGCGCGCGACCGTCGGCGCGCTCCTGGTCGTCGCAGGCGTCGTCGTCTCCGAGTTGCGCTGGGGCGACGAAGGCCGGAAGCCGGAAGCCGGAGGACAGAAGGCAGAAAGCAGAAGGCAGAAGACAGCCGAAGTGCAGAGCGCGGTCGAGGATTAAGGCGCGCGGTTTGAGAGTTGAGGCGCGCGGGCGGCTGAGAGTTAAGGCGCGCGGGCTGCGCCGCTTTTCGAGTGCTTTGTTCGCGGGCTGCCCAGGCCGACCACTCTGGCCTCGGCCACGTCGAAGAAGAAGTGCTCAGGCACACTCGCCTCGGCCTCCTCGCCCCGCGCGGGCGTCGAGCCGGCAAAGTAACGCAGCGTTCCCACGACCTTCACCCTCTGCCCGCTCAGACCTTCGAGCGCCTTCATCCTCGACGCATCCGCCTCCCGCACGGCATAGACGTAAACGCCCCCGCCCTTCATCGTCACAATCCATCCGAGCTTCGCCGAAGCCAGCACGCCCGTCACAGTAGTCTTGCGCCCGACCCTCGGCATCATCCTCCGCTTAAAGCACTCGATCTCCGACCCGCGACAACCCGCGTGAGCCGCGACCACAGATGCCGACAGGACGAGCGCCGCGATTGTGAGTATGATTCTCAAAGACTTGATCTCAAGTTAGTAGACAAACGATTAACGCCGGGCATCAGCGGCGAGCGCCGGCACAAGCTTCATGAGAGCGACACTGTGGCGCAAGTCCGCTGCCGTGCCTTTGTTATGCTGCGGCGTTTAGGCAGAGGACGCAGCTAATAATGCCTTTTCTACTGTCACCGGCAGATTTACGGGATGAAAACGGGCCGCGTCAAAAGCATAATCTTCCCCGCTTTCATCCACCACGCGAACCAACCCTTCGGCCTCCGCCTCTCTGTCAGGAATGAGGCGGTATAGTTTCCCGACCTCCAGCGAAGCTTTGTAGCCTTCATTATTGAGGCAGACGACAAAATGCGCCGATGGTTTTTCTACTTTCTTCATGACTAATCTAGGAACGGCAGCTTTAGCTTGAACTCTCTCTTCCCGATGCCGTGGGCTTCATACCAATGTATTTCAGCTAAACGTATCCTACCACTCAGCAAGCGCACTCTGGCAACGCCTTTCAGTTTACGCCACCTGCCCCGGCCATACTGCTTACGCAAGCGGGCGCGATGTCGAACACCTGCGCCCGCAGCAATAGTCTCGATCTGAGTAATTTCGCCGACAATCTCGAAGTCCATCGCGGGACATGATGTCAACTGTTTACGCGAGATTCAAGCTAGCAGCCTAACGCCCGGCATCACCCGCCCGCAAGATTGATTTACATGACAAGCAGCGTGTCGCGGGTCGGGTGCATGCCGTTGTTAGGCTTGCCCCCCGAAACTTTAATTCTTAATTCCTATACCCAATAAGGGTTTGATTAGTACATCGTATAAGTAACTGGCTACGATGTTTAATACTATGCCTGATAACAATGTGATAAAAATTGAATAGATGGGATGGCGCTTTATGAAATCGGCAAGCCTGTAATATAGGTCTTTCTTTATTTCTCTTAATTCATTTTCGACCGAGGGTAGAAAATCTTTCGGCACTTGAGAACGAACAATACGAGTTCTACAGGAATCACAGATACGTGGACGTACAGTTGAATAAATAATATCTGCCTTATTCATGTTCATATCAAAAAGACAACCGCGTGTCTCGTCATGTGCGACACTGTAAAAGGAGGAGGCCGAAAGCTTCTTCCCTTCTTCAATATACAAACAGCATAGCTCATAAATGATGCGAAGGATAAAGCTTTCTATCTTGAGATTCGAGAGTTTCAGAATGTCAGCGATTTCATGCAATGACAAAATACAAATATTGTTATCAAGTCGGCGCAAGTAAAAGTTGCCCTCTAGTGGGGCATTAATCAGTCCAACAGTAATATTAAAATTAGGATCGGGCTTGATGAACCTCATTAATGAGTTATCTGAGTACACCCAATGATCAATATCAGCATCTTCAATCTCTTGGACTGTATCTACATGTTTTGCGGTAAACACTTGTGAGCGCCACCTTTCAATGGCGGCGAAATTTATCGGGTACTTAAGATTACCCAACGTCACTAATTTTATCTTCAAAGGTTCCATAAATTAAAAAGCCTAACTACTGTATATGCTGAATCATTCCGCATAACACCCCGTATTGGCATGTTATGTGGAATGATTCCGCATAATACCCTCATCTGCGGAAAGGCCCCAACGGTTATTCCGCCGCCGCGGCGACGCGCTTGGCGGCGGGTGGCGGCTGCGGGTATACTCGTGGCTCGCCCGTGTGCTTGTGGGTTCCCTCGTACAAGGCACACAGAGAGAGTGGCGGCACGGCCCGCGGCCCCGTGGCGGCTTGGCGAGGTGCGTTGCCCGCGTGAGATTCCCGTCGGTCAAAGATTTTGAAGGTGGTACAGCTTTATGTTGCAAATCCCGAAGGGCCAGACGACTGAGGCGGAGCGCGAGATACTTCGCAAGCTCCGCGTGTGGATCGCGGCGCTGGCGGCGGCGTGTCTCGTCGTCGGCGTCACCATCGGCGCGATGCTCAGCCGCACGCGCGTGGCCGCACTTGACGACCCGCCCGGCTCGCCCGCGCAGATCGCGCGCGCGCCCGAAGCACTCTCGGCCTCTTTCGCCGAGATCGCCCGCCGCGTCGAGCCTTCGGTCGTCAACATCGACACCGTGGCCGCCGCCCCGCAGGTCGCCGACAAGGACGACGACAGCAAGGAGGACGACGACAGCGACAATCCGCTCCTCGACATGCTGCGCCGTCGCGCGCGTCGGCCTTCGCGCGGGGTCGGCAGCGGCTTCATCGTTGACCCGAAGGGCATCATCCTGACGAACTACCACGTCGTCGAGGGGATGACGAGCATCATGGTCAAGCTCCAGTCGGGCGAGCAGCTGCGCGGCACGGTCGTCGGCACGGACGAGGAGACGGACGTGGCCGTCGTCAAGGTGAACGCGGGGCGAGAGCTGCCGGCGGTCGCTTTGGGCGATTCCGACGCGGCGCAGGTCGGCGACTGGGTGCTCGCCATCGGCTCGCCATTCGGGCTGGAGCAGACCGTCACCGCCGGCATCATCTCGACCAAGGAGCGGCAGACCGACCAGCAGGCCAGCTTCCGCCGCTTCATCCAAACCGACGCGGCCATTAACCGCGGCAACTCCGGCGGCCCGCTTGTCAACATGCGCGGCGAGGTCATCGGCATCAACTCGCAAATCGCCACCTCGACCGGCGACTACAACGGCATCGGGTTTGCGCTTCCCAGCAACATCGCCTCGTCGGTCTTCAAGCAGTTGATGACTGCCGGCAAGGTTCGGCGCGGCTACCTCGGCGTCTTCCTCGACTCCGTGAAGCCTGAGTTCGCGCGCGTCTACGAGATGCCCAAAGCTTCGGGCGCGATCATCAAGGACGTGGCCGACGCGCAAAGCCCCGCGGCCAAGGCCGGCATCCAGACCAACGACATCATCGTCGAGTACAACGGCCAGGAGGTTGCCAGCGCGCAAGACCTCATCAACAAGGTCGCCTCGACGCCCGTCGGCCAGACCGTCCCCGTAGCCTATCTGCGCGAGATCAACAACAAGCTCGAACGCCGGACGACCAGCATCACGGTCGGCGAGCGGCCCGCGCCGCGCACGACCGCCTCGTTCCAGGACGAGGAGAACAACGCCGCGCCCGAAGGCAAGAAGCTCAAGCTCGCGCCGGGCGTTGTTGACCCGAACTCGAAGGCCGCGCCGAAGAGCGAACGGCCCGTGCTCGGTCTGACCCTGAGCGAGCTGACGCCGCAGATCGCCAACGAGCGCAACCTCAAGGGCGTGCGCGGCCTCTTCGTCAAGGACGTTGACCAGGCCGGTCTGGCCTTCGACGCGGGCGTCCAGAAGAACATGGTCATCGAGCGCGTCAACCGCCAATCGGTCAGCACCATCGAAGACTTCGAGCGCATCATCAACGCGCTTAAGCCCGGCGACCCCGTCGTCATGCACGTCGCCGCCTACAACAACGACCACGTCACGCAGACGATTGTGCAGTTCACGTTTCAGTAGGTGATAAGTGATAAGTGATGAGTGATAAGAGAACTGCTCTTACTCATCACTTATCACTCATCACTCATCACTTGAATAATGGCACAGGCGAAAAAGGCCCTCGGCAGGCACACGAAGAAGCAGGCTCGCGCCGCCAACGCGCAGCCGCGCACGACTCCTAAAGCTTATCCCAACTACATCGATGGTGAGTGGGTCGCTTCCCGGTCGGGCGAGTGGTTCGAGAACGTGAACCCTGCGGACACGCGCGACTGCGTGGGCCGCTTCCCGCTCTCCGTCGCCGAAGACATCGAGCGCGCCGTCGCCGCGGCACGCTCGGCGGCGGACAAGTGGCGGCGTCTGCCCGCGCCGCGCCGCGCCGAAATCCTCTTCCGCCTCGGCGAGATTTTAATCCGGCACAAAGACAGGTTCGCGCGCGAGATGACGCGCGAGATGGGCAAGGTCTTAAAAGAGACCGGCGGCGACGTGCAGGAGGCGATTGACTGCACCTACTACACTGCGGGCGAGGGGCGGCGTCTGCACGGCTTCACCACGCCCGCCGAGATGCCCGACAAGTTCGCCATGTGCGTGCGTCAGCCCGTGGGCCTCTGCGGACTCATCACGCCCTGGAACTTCCCGATGGCGATTCCTTCGTGGAAGCTCATCCCCGCCCTTGTGTGCGGCAACACCGTCGTCATCAAGCCCGCCGAAGACACTCCGCTCTCGACTTATAATCTGGTCAAAGCTTGCGAGGAGGCGGGCGTGCCCGCGGGCGTCGTCAACCTCGTCACGGGCTACGGCGAGACCGTGGGCGCGGCCCTGACCGAGCACCCTTCAGTGCGCCTCATCTCGTTTACCGGCTCGACCGAGACGGGACGGCTCGTCGCCGGTTCTTGCGCCGAGCGAAACGCCATCTGCTCGCTTGAGATGGGCGGCAAGAACGCCATCATCGTGTTGGACGACGCAGACCTCGACCTCGCCGTCGAGGGCGCAGTCTGGGGCGCGTTCGGCACAACGGGTCAGCGCTGCACGGCCTCCTCGCGCATCATCGTCCATAAGAAAGCTTACAAGCGATTCACGCAGAAACTTGTCGAGCGCGCTCGGAATTTAAGAGTCGGCGACGGCCTCGACGAGCGGACGGACGTGGGGCCGGTCATCAACGCCGACGCCGTCCACAAGATTCTCGGCTACATCGAGATCGGACAGAGGGAAGACCGCGCGAAGCTCGCCTGCGGCGGAAAGCGTTTGGAAAAAGGCGAGCACGCCCGCGGCTACTTCATCGAGCCGACCGTCTTCACAGACGCCTCGGCGGAGATGCGAATCGCGCAGGAA
>JALZHC010000803.1 GCA_030914105.1 Acidobacteriota bacterium | reverse complement strand
GTTCACAAGCCCCATCGCGGCGATCCCCTGCGCGCGCTTGTCGCGCATCAAAGCTTTCTTGTCGAGAACGGCTGCCATGACCTGAAATCCTCCGTCAAACCTCAAAACCTTTTTCAGGCGGCCCTCTCCGCGGGCATCTGCGCCACGCGCTCGACCGCCTCCGTCTGCTCACCCTGCGCGGCGCGCTCCTGCAAGCGACGCTCAAGCTCGGAGACCCTCTGCTCCAACTCCTCGACGCGCCGCCCCTGCCGGTGCAGTGTCTTGAAAAGGCCGTCGAACGTCTCCCAAACGATGTCGCTCACCCTCTTTCCACCCCTTCAAATCCAGAGTCGCCGCCACACTGGCCGGCCCGCTCTGTTTCATACGTGAAACAGTGTACCACGGGTTCCCGGTTGTTGCAAGCATAAAACAAGGTCTTGCGCAGGAAATTTTCTTGTGATATGGTGAGGGCCGAAAGTGGGCCGGGCCAGCCCGTGTGGGCGTCGGCGCGTGCCCCTCCGAAGGAGGCCGAAAATGGCAGATCAGTCGAAAAGTTTAGTGAATACGGTCGAGCTGGGGCGGGCCATCCGCCGCAAGCGCGAGGAGCTGGGCCTCAGTCTGCGCGACGTGGCCGACGAGACGAAGGTCTCGGCCTCGACGCTCTCGCGCATCGAGAACGGCACGGGCAAGCCCGACGCCGACAACATCGCGCGCCTCACGGCCTGGCTCGACATGCCGGTCGAGCGCGTGATGAGCGCGCGCAAGACCGAAGAGGGTACGGACAACTCCGCGGTCGTCTACTTCCCGCACGAGGCCACGCCCGACATCGTCGAAGCGCACCTGCGCGCCGACCGCAACCTCACGCCCGAAACCGCCAAAGCCCTCTCCGAACTCTTCCGCGTCGCCTACCAACAGTTCAGCGCGCCCGGACAGGACGCGCGCGGGCGCAAGGGGCGGAAGTAAACCGCGGCAAGTTTTCGGACTGAAGTTCTAAACGGGGCGCTCGACTCAAGGCGGGTTGAGCGCCCTTTGTATTTACCTTGCGGGAGACGGACGGAAGGCTTATCGTTTTCGCCATGAGCGTGCAATTCATCCTAAGCGAGTACATAGAGCGGGCGCTGGCGCTGGCCGAGTACGATAAGCTGGAGGACGGCAGTTTCGCGGGGCGAATCCCGGAGTGTCCGGGCGTGGTCTCGTTCGGGGCGACGCTGCGGGAGTGCGAGGCGGAGTTGCGTTCGACTCTGGAGGATTGGGTTTGGCTCGGCTTAAAGATGGGGCACGCACTGCCGGTGATAGACGGCATTGACCTGAACAGGGAGCCGGCTCATGAGTCGCTGGAGTCCGTGTAAGCGCGGCGACTTCGTCAGGCGTTTGCGTCGGCTCGGTTTCGAGGGCCTATACTCCGGCGCGAAGCATCAGTTCATGGTTTACGGACAGCACCGCCTCACCGTCCCGTCAAACGCAGAGTATTCTGTGCCGCAGCTTCGTATGATGCTGCGTGAGGTTGAGACCATCATCGGGCGGCAAATTACCGCCGAAGAGTGGGACAGTCTGGGGTGAGACGCTGAGTAAAGCAGACGCTCTTAGCTCAGAACGGCAAAGGAGAGAATCATGTCTGACAAGGTGAAGCCAATCCCCGAAGGCTACGGCACGGTGACGCCGTACCTGATCGTCGATGGCGCGGCGCGCGCGATAGAGTTTTACAAGGAGGCGTTCGGGGCGGAGGAGAGTTTTCGAATGGAGGGGCCGGGCGGGCGCGTGGGTCACGCCGAGATTAAGATCGGCGACTCGCACGTGATGCTGGCCGACGAGCATCCGGAGATGGGCGCGCGTGGGCCGCAGTCGTTCGGCGGCTCGCCGATAAGCCTCGTGCTCTACGTCGAGGACGTAGATGCGACCGTGAGGCGCGCGGTCAAGGCCGGCGCGAAGCTGACGAGGCCGGTAGCGAATCAGTTCTACGGCGATAGGACGGGCGGCCTGGAAGACCCTTTCGGCCACGCGTGGTACGTCGCCACGCACGTCGAGGACGTGTCGGAAGAAGAGATGAAGAAGCGTGCCGCCGCCGCGCACCAGGGCGGAGCGTGAAGCGACGGACTGTGTAAAGGTTGGGCGACGAACTGAGTTGAAGAAGCGGCCTGTCTTCGGCGCGCAATTCTCGAAGGACTCTCAAGTCACCTCTGCATCAACGACACAGACCGCCGCCGCATCATGCGCAAAGGCGGCGTCGAGCGCGTCGACGCTGCCTTTGCGGCCCTCGGCGCGGCGCGCTCCCGGCACACGTCAGACCACCGTCGGATTGCGCGGCACGAAAGGTATCCGCGCGAGGGTCGTCTGTACGTGTGAGGCCGCGGCCCGGTCAACTTATCCGACGACGTTTGAGGCCGCGGGACGTTCAGTCCTTTGAAACGGCCACCAGGATGATCGGCAGTGCGAGCACGAAGCCGAGCACCGAGTAGCGCACGATGGTTCGCGCGCGCGACGGGTTCACCCTCTGGCCCGTGAAGAGGTTGATGCCGCCGAAGCCGCGGCGAATCTCCTTCACTTCGTCGTAGCGGACTGCGAAGGTCTGGCGGCGGTCAACCTCGGCGATCTGGAAG
>JALZHC010000223.1 GCA_030914105.1 Acidobacteriota bacterium | reverse complement strand
AGGCAGTCCTCCTTTTTTTCGACGGCGCGGGCGCGCGACTCTCTCTTTTTTCGACGGCGCGGGCGCGCGGCTCTTTTCGCGGGTTGCGCCCGGCGCGCGCCGCTAGATTATGTAGGGGGTGCGTGCGAGCCAGGGCGTCGGGTCTTTGAACGGCGAGCGCGGGTCGAACTTCTTGCTCGCCTCGATGAGCAGCCCTTCGATCTCGTCCCCCTCGACGGGCTGCGTGCGCTCCACCTTGGACAGAGGCCGCGCCGAGACCAGGTTCTTGTAGAAGGAGTGGGCGCAGAGGTGTCCGAGCCGCCGGTAGCTCTCGAACTGCGCCTCGTCGAACCACTGGTCGACGGTCGTCTGCTGCGGGAAGACGGAGTTTTCGAGCTTGTACTGGCGCACGTCCGCCGGCTCGTCCTTGTTCGTCACCGCCGGCTTGAAGAGGACGATGACGCCCGTGCGCAGAAGCCTCTCCACCGCCTCCGCCTGCTTCTTCTCCTCCTCCGTGGCGTTGTCGCCCGGCGGCGGCGGCAGATCCCAGCCGAGGCTCTTCACGTGATCCCGCGAGTAGACGATGCTGCCGACGGCGAAGTGGGCCGGCGTGAAGCCCGCGCCCGGAGCGCGCATCAGGGGCGTGAGGTCGAGGTCTATCTCGGCGGCGAAGTCTATGCGGCAGCGGCGCAGCGCGTCGCCCACGTCCTGAAAGCAGGGCTTCGGATCTGCGCCGCAGTCGGCGACGACGAGGAAGCGGCAGCCGCGCTCGACGAGCGAGTAGAGGCCGGTGTTGTCGAAGTGGCCGCCGTCGGTGAGGTAGCAGTAGGTCGAAAGGTCGTTGGTCTGCGAGGTGAACTCGCGCAGCATGTAGAAGGGCCAGAGGCGCGCCTTCGTCTCGCGCCAGTCCTTCTTGTTCGGCGTCGGCGCCCAGTAGCCGAGCCGAACGTTGAGGAAGGTCATCAGCATGGCGAGCGAGGAGGTCAGCGTCTTGGCCCCCATGTTCGGGCTGGCCGCCGCGCCGGAGACGGCCACCGCCGTCCCCAGCGAGAGTCCGCCGCCCATGTACTCGCGCGTGTCGCGGTAACCGGTGCGCGACGAGCCGCAGTAGCGCTTCGAGAGGACGAAGGCGTCGGCCGAGCGCTGCGCCGTAGTGAGGTCGCGCCCGCCCACGAGATTCAGCGTCGTGTTGACGAGGTGGTAGGGCGCGCCGCGCCGGCAGTTGCGCAAGTCCTGGAGCCGCACGTCGTCGCCCTCGACGGCTTCGCGAATGGTCTTGAGCTGCTGGCTGCGGTAGTTGTTCGACGCGCCGAGGTAGGCGCGCACCAGGCGCGAGCGGTAGAACTCGTGCAGCGAGAGCCGGTTCGGGTCGGCCATCCAGCCCATCGCCAAGACCCACGTGAGCGACGTGCCGAAAAGCCCGAACACGCCCTGGCCGAGCAGCACGCGGAGGTAGAAGTCGAGCGCCTGCGGCGAGTTCGGGATGGCCTGAAGGTCGCTGTAATCGACGAGCAGGCTGATACCGAGCATCGCGTTGAGCGCCAGGTAGACTGAGGTCAGCAGCCACAGGGCGCGCTTGTTGTCGCTGGTGCCGAGGGTCGTCTCCAGCACGACGAAGACGAGGCAGTAGACGAGCGCGCCGCCGAAGGTGGCGGCCAGCCACAGCGGCACCCAGATGCTCTCGTCCTTGTAGAAGACCGCCACGCCCTGGACCGAGAGGTAGGCCAGCACGACGCCGACGAGCATGATGAGTACCGGCGTGACGAGGCGGCGCGGCCTGCGGCGCTCGCCCGCCCGCAGGCGGAAGATGAGCCACCAGCCGGCGGCGTAAGAGACGAAGAAGATGAAGCCGATTGCGCTGCGGTCAAGGCAGACCAGCAGGTCGGAGAAGCAGGTCAGGCTCGGCGAAGTGTAGGCGGCCTCGGTCGTGGCCGTCATCTGCGCGGCCTCTGCCGGCGGCATCAGCGCGGCGGCCTCGTGCTCGGCGGTCTCCTGATCGGCGGCATCTTGCGCGGCGGTCTCCTGCCTGGGGCAGGGCTGGAGCAGGAAGTCCACGGCGGGCTGCCCGGAGCAGCGGTTCGAGCCGGGGAGGTCGGGGAGCATCCCGGCCAGCGTCAGCGTCAGGAAGAGCGCCAGCACTACCCAGAGCGCTGCGAGCCAGCGCCGCGGCGCGCTGTTGCGCCAGCGCGTCTCCACCAGCACGAAGTAGAACGAGAGCAGGCCGCCGAAGCACGTGGCAATCGTCAGGATGGGGAAGAGGTTCGTCTGCTCGTCCCGCCAGCGCACGTAGGCGAGGCCCAGCCTCTGGTACTCCATGTTGTCGAGGTTCGCCGCGGCGATCCTGTCCAGGTTGCCCACGTAGACCCAGTTGACGTACCGCAGCAGCTCGCTGGCGGCCCACGAGACGGCGACGGCCAGCACGAGGAGGACGAGGGTCGGCGTGACGCGGAAGACCAGCCGGTTGAAGAGCGACTGGTTCTCGTCGAGCAGCCGCTCGTCGCTCCCGCCCGACGGCGAGTTCTTCAGCGCCGTGAAGAGTGCGCCGGCCACAGACACGAGCACCGCCGCCCAGCCGCCGGCCTTCGCCACCGCCCCCGTGTCGGGCCGCGCGACGTAGTCCACAAGCTCGTGGCCGAACCCGCCGAGCAGGAGGATGAAGGCCGCGAGGATGAGCAGGACGACGAGCTTCGCCTGGATACGCGCGATGCGGTAGCGCAGAACCTCGCCGCGCCACTGCCGCGCCGCCTCCGTGTCGCCCGTCCGCTGCGCGAAGAGCCGCGCGGTCGCCGATGGGGAGAAGAAGTAGAGGAGCATCACTACCGACCCCGCCAGCAGCGCGTACAAGACCCACCGCGGCGTGCCGAAGCCGTCCGAGTCGAGCCGGAAGTAGAAGAGGTAGAAGCCGAGGCCGAGCAGGATCGTCACGACCACGCCGCCGAACTTTCCGGCCCACCACTCGCGCCGCGTCTCGGCCTCGTCGCCGCTAACCATCCACGCGCAGACCGAGACGGCGAGCCAGCCCAGCACGACCACCAGCGGCCACGCCATCAGCACCAGGCGGAGCCGGAGGCGCGGCCACAACGGCAGGTTGTCGCCGCAACTGAGAAAGCACTGGAGCGACTGCGAGTCGTAGGAGTGGTGCTGGAGGACGAAGTAGAGCTTGCCGAGCAGCAGCGCGGCGATCAGCACCGGCAGCAGCACGACCCACGTCAGGACGAGATCGCGCGAGACGACCGTCGCGGCCCGCCAGGTGTCGGGGCTGAGGATGCCCTTGCGCGGCGTCAGGTAGTTAGAGAAGAGGCGCAGGTGGTGGATCGGGTCTATCCCCGCCGACAGCAGCTCGTCGGCTACCTCGGAGTTGACCTCCTGCAGCTCGTCCGCGGCCGCGGCGTCCGCCCCCTGCGTCGCCGGCTTGATTAGCTCGGGCGGCGGGAAGAGGTCTGGATACCCGCGCTGCTCCTCCGGGTCGCGGCTCAGCCAGGCGCTCCACCAGCCGCCGATGTAGCCGCCGCCCGAAACGGTCGAGAGGTAGTCGAAGAGCCTCAGCAGGCCGGCGCGGTGAAGCCCTTGCAGAAGCCCCAGGCTGAAGGTCGCGGCGCGGATGCCGCCGCCGGAGAGGGCGAGGCCGACCAGGTTTTTGGGCGGGCCTTTCAGCGGCTGCTGACGGGTGTTGTCGGCGGGCGTCGTGTCCCGGCAGCGGCGCGTCCTGACCTCCGACCACTCGGCGCGGAACACGTCCGGGAACTGCCGCGGATGCTCGCTGGCGGCCCACTCGACCGTGGCGTCGAAGAGACGCCAGTAGGGACTCACGAACCCGTCCCCCTGCCCGTCCATGTGCTCGCCGATGTCGGCGTCGTAGAAGATGCCGACGCGGCGCGCGGGCGCGTTAAGCCCGACCATCGTCTCGTCGCGGTCGTAGCAGAAGAGCACGGCCTTGCTGATGTCTGTCGTCAGCGTCGCGACCGTGTCGGCGCGCTTCGAGGGTATCCCCCACCCGATAGTCAGCTTGTGCGGCGAGATGTCGAGGCTGCCGGAGAGTTCAGCCGCCGCCGGGTGGTTCGGGCTTATGACAAGCACCCGCTGCTCTTCGGACTGCTCGCCGTAGTCGTTGACGGCGCTCGTCCCCGTCATCCTCAGTTCCGGGTAGAGGTGGCAGTTCATCGCGACGACGGGCACGGCGATGAAACGAAACTTCCCCCCCGCCGCCGCCGGAACCGACGGCGAGAGGACGATGACCGAGAGCCTGCGCGCCCTGACCTTCGTCGGGTCAGCCTCGTGACAGTCGCGGGGGATTACGTCATAGCCGAGTTCATTCAGACGCCTTCCGACCGACTCGTCGTCCCTGGTCGCGGGGGAGGCTGTGATGAGGAGAGCCCTCCTGAGGTTCGTGGTGGATTTCATCGAATTCGTCTCCTCGATTGCCGCTGTCTGCTGCGCCGGCCCGTGCGCGCGGGGTCTGGGTTGCGCCGGCAAGCTTTCCGTTCGGCACGGGCGGCCCGACGTCCGGCCTGAATTTGGCCGGGGAAGAAGCTCAAGGGTTATGAAGATAAGTCGCGGGCCAGAGTATGAAGAAAGGCCCGATTGTCCGGCAGGGTTTCAGCGTCCGCAGCGTATGATGGGAAAGCCGCCGGGCCGGGTGCGGCGGCGACTTGCGGAATCGGTGTCTTGCGCGAATCGAATACACTCTGCGTCCCGGCTTTGTCAAGAAAAAATTCTCGCCGCCGGGAATGAACCTGTTGAGCGCGCGGGGCCAAACGCGCTAGAATGTCTTCCGGGCCGAAGTAAGTGCCCCCGGCCCGACGAAGCCCCGGCGGGACTCTTTGCCGCCTCCGCCCTCCCCATCCAGCCGCGCGGCGCGGCCCCCGAATCGGAATCGCCGAACGCTTACGCCGGAGCATACTCTGCGGTCGAATCTACCCGGAAGAGGTTTCAGAACCCAAGCCATGCCAGTCAAGATTGACGAGCTTTTGCGCGTCGCCACGCAGTTCGGCGCGTCCGACCTCCACTGCAAGGCCGGCTCGCAGCCCTTCATGCGCATCGGCGGCGAGCTGCGCCCCATCCTGAACGCGCCGCGGCTCACGCAGGAAGACACGCTCGACATGGCCTTCTCGATGATGTCGAACCGGCAGAAGCAGCGCTTCAAGGAAGTCAGTGAGGCCGACATTGCCTACGGCGTTTCGGGCCTGGGCCGCTTCCGCGCCAACATCTTCCAGCAGCGCGGAACCGTCGGCATGGTCTTGCGCGTCATCCCCGACCGCGTCCGCACGATCACGGAGCTGGGCCTGCCGCCCGTCATCGAGCGCATCGCCGAGGAGCAGCGCGGCCTCATCCTCGTCACCGGCACGACCGGGTCGGGAAAGTCAACGACTCTGGCCGCCATGATCGACTACATCAACGCGAAACGCGGCGGCCACATCATCACCATCGAAGACCCCATCGAGTTCCTCCACCGCGATAAAAAATCCTTCGTCACCCAGCGCGAGGTGGACGTGGACACGCGCTCGTTCGCAGAGGCCCTGCGCGGCGCTCTGCGCCAGGACCCGGACGTAATCCTCGTCGGCGAGATGCGCGACCACGAGACCATCGAGACGGCCTTGACCGCCGCCGAGACCGGCCACCTCGTCCTCTCCACACTCCACACGCTCGACGCGACAGAGACCGTGCGCCGCATCGTCTCTTCCTTCCCGCCGCACCTGCAAAAGAGCGTCCGCATCCAGCTCGCCGGCATCATTCGCGCCGTCATCTCGATGCGCCTCGTGCGCTCTGCCGAGGGCGCGGGCCGTGTGCCCGCCGCCGAGGTGATGGTCTCGACGGGCCTCATCCGCGACTACATCATTAACGAGGAGAAGACCTCGCTCATCCGCGACGCCATCGCCGCCGGCACATCGCAGTACGGCATGCAGACCTTCGACCAGTCGCTCTTCTCGCTCCACCAGTCGGGACTCATCACGATGGAGGAGGCGCTGCGCGGGGCCTCGAACCCGGACGAGTTCCGCCTCCGCGTCGCCGGCATCCGCTCGGCCTCCGACCAGGCGAAAGAAGAGATGGAGCGCCTCACGACGGTCAGCAACGGCACGGCGCGCGAGAAGTAAAAAGGTCAAAGGCAAAAGGCAAAAGAAAGAGACGAGACGAAAGAGGCGAGACGGCGGACACCGCCTCTCTCATCAACCGCTGATGATGAGAGGCAGCGTGCTGGCCGTCTTCACTTTTCGCCTTTTACTTTTGCCTTACTTCCGGCGAGTTGTTAGAATTTTTCGCGCGCCGCTTAATAAGCCGCTAAATCAACGGTCTCCTTTTGCGATTCTTATCCGCCGCGCGCCCGTCTGCGAAG
>JALZHC010000222.1 GCA_030914105.1 Acidobacteriota bacterium | reverse complement strand
GGCGACTACACGGTGGCGGACGAGGTAGCAGCCGAGCGGGCCGCTCGCGCCGCCGGTCGCGGGGTCTTCAGCGACGCCGAGGCCGGGCGCGAACATGCGGCTGTGGACGGTCGAGCCTTCGTGCTCGACCTCGCGCGTGAAGATGAATACTTCGCGCGGCACGCCGCCGGAGGCCGCGCGCTCGATCAGCTCGGCGCGTGGCCGTGCGCGGCGCGCGGCGTCGAGTGTGCGCAGCGGCACGTAGAGGAAGGGCACGCCGCAGGAGACGACTTCGAGCGGGAGGTCTGCGTCAATGTCTTCCGCTTCGAGCGAGAGCATCTCGGCGGCGAGGCGCGCGTCCTCGAATCGCGGGCCGAAGCGCGGCAGCGGCTGCGTCATCTCGGCGAACGAAGGCTCGCCGTCTGTGAATTCAATCCGCACGGGCACGGGGCCGACGCCCTCTTCGAGCACGATGTTCGTCTCGTCCGAGTCGCGCGCAATCAAGTGCTCGCGCGCCAGCACGAAGGAGGTTCCGACCGTGGGGTGGCCGGCCATCGGAAGCTCCGAGCCGGGCGTGAAGATGCGCACGCGCCAGTCGTGCGCCTGCTCGTCGGGCGGCAGCACGAAGGTCGTCTCCGAAAGGTTGAACTCCTTGGCGATGGCCTGCATCGTCTCGGTCGAAAGGCCGCGCCCGTTCGTGAAGACGGCCAGAGGGTTGCCGCCGAACGCGCGGTCTGTGAACACGTCAACGCGGTGGTAGTGTAGTCGCCTCATCTTTAATCCCCGTTGCTTCCCGAAATGATTCCTGAAGTGCCGCGCTTCAGTACCGCCCTTCCTTAAACGTGAACTCGACGGACGCGCCCGCCGCGCCCAGGCCGAGGTGGGCCTCGACCGAAGTGCCGGACAGGCCGCGCTCGACGAGCAGTTGCCTGATGATCTCGACCGCGCGTGACAACTGCGAAGGGTCGAAGGCCGCGCCCCGCTCCAGCCTGATGCCGCGCTCGCCCAGAGCTTTGAGCACGTCGGCCTCTGAGACGCCCCTCAGCCCCTCGAACTTCAGGCCGTCGAGCAGCGGCAGCTCGGAGACCGTGAAGATAACGACGACACCGCCGCGCAGGCTCTCCCTCGTGCTGACGTTCGTCAGCGTCGTGTCGAAGAGGCGGAGGTCGAGGAGCGTCCGCAGGTCGCGCGAGACCTTCTGCTCGTCGTATACGTCGCCGGGTCGGGTCTTGATGCGCGAAAAGATTTCCGCGTCGGTCAGACGGCGGTTGCCCAGAATCTCGACCGCGTCAACGAGCCGCGGCGCGGCCCCGGCGGGCGCACGCGCCGCCTCCGACTTCTTCAGCAGCGTGCCGAAGAGGGCCGCCATGTCGGAAGTGATGAGCAGCGTCGTCTCGTAAGGCTCGAAGCCTTCGGCGGTGACGCGCAGCGCGTACTCGCCCATACGAACTTTGGGGAAGGAGTAGTTGCCCGTTTCGTCCGTCTTCGTGACGTGCGTCGCCGGCTCCGCCTTCGCGCTGTACCAGACGTAAAGCTCTCGCAGCTCGACGCGCGCGCCCGCGATGCCGTTGGCCGCCGACACGCTGTCTGTGACGAAGCCGCGCAAGCTTCCGTCGCCCGACTGCGCGCGCGAGGACGGCGCGGCGAGCAGGAGAGACGTTAACAACAGCGCCAGACGCAAAGATAATCTCAGGCGCAAAGATAATCTTCGGGGCATAAGCGTCTCCCGTCTGGGATGAAAGAGCGGGCGGCGTCTCAGGTAATAAGACCGCATCAGCCCGGCGCGTGGCGGCTCGGTCAGCAGCCGAGCGTGCGGGTCGGTTAAGAGCCGCACGGGTGCGTCGCATCAGGAGCCGGGCGCGTCAGGAGTCGAGTGCGTCAGGAGTCGAGCGCGCGCGCGAAGTCTTCGATCAGGTCGCGCTCGTCCTCGATGCCGACCGAGATGCGCACGAGGCTATCGCTCAGGCCGCGCGCGCGCCGCTCCTCCGCCGTCATGTAGCCGCCCCACATGGCCGAGGGATGGACGACCAGCGTCTCGTGCCCGCCGAGGCTTGCGGCGTAAGTCGCGAGCCGCAAGGAGGAGATGAAGCGCTCCGCCGTCTCGAAGCCGCCGTGCAGCTCCGCCGAGAGCATCCCCGTGAAGCCCGACATCTGCGTGCTCGCAAGCTCGTGCTGCGGGTGGCTGTTGAGTCCGGGATAGTAGACGCGCTCGACGTTCGGGTGAGATTCGAGGAAGCGCGCCAGCGCCAGCGCGTTCGCGTTGTGGCGCTCGACACGCAGGCCGAGCGTGCGCAGGCCGCGCAGCAGCAGCCAGCCGTCGAAGGGACTCAGGATCGAGCCGGCGAGCAGAGAGAAGTGCCACGCGCGCTCGACGAACTCGCGCGACGAGACGATGAGGCCGGCGGTCAAATCCGAGTGGCCGCCGAGGTACTTGGTCGCGCTGTGGACGGCCACGTCGATGCCGAATTCGAGCGGGCGCTGGTTGACGGGCGTGGCGAAGGTGTTGTCAACAATCGTGGTGATGCCGCGCGCACGCGCCACTTCCGCGAGCGCGCGCAGGTCTGTGATCTGCATGAGCGGGTTCGTGGGCGACTCGGCGTAGATGATGCGCGTGTTGGGCCGGATGGCCTCGGCGAAGGCATCAGCGCGCGTCTGGTCAACGAGCGTGACCTCGACGCCGAAGCGGCGCGGCAACTCCGCGAGCAGGGTCATCGTGCCTGCGTAGTGGTTCGTCTGCGCGACGACGTGGTCGCCCGTTTTGAGCGCGGACATCAGCGCCGTGAAGATCGCGCCCATGCCCGAAGAGGTCAGCAGCGCCGCCTCGCCGCCTTCGAGCGCGACGACCGTGGCCTCAACCTCTTTGTGCGTCGGGTTGCCGTAGCGCGTGTAGAACTCGGCGGGGCGCGTGGCCGTGGCGATTTCGGCGAAGTGCTCGGAGGAGTCTGCGCTAAAGGTCGTCGTCTGCCAGATCGGCGGCGTGACGGCGTGCGTGCGGTTCTCGCCCTTGCCCGCGTGGATGGCGCGCGTCTGCACGCCCTCGCCGTCGAACTCGTCTCTGCTCATCTCGGTTCGTCCTTTCGTCTCCGGAGGTTCGGCGTCGTCGGATGCGCGCCCGCCTCCTCTCGGCCTGTTGGTCTGCCGCCAATGATAGCGTGACTTTCGCAGAATCGCATTTGCGGCGAAGCGCGGTTGGGTTAAGATTGGGCCACCGAAACGAGACTTTAACTAAAGCCCGACTGACTTACCCCGACGACCGAGGCGAATGCTCACACCGGGAACCATCCTGCAAGGGCGCTACCGCGTCGAACGCCAACTCGCGCGCGGCGGCATGGGCACCGTCTACGAAGCGACGGACGAGCGCCTGGACGCCGTCGTCGCCCTGAAGGAGACCTCTTTCGCCGAAGAGGACTTGCGCAAGGCGTTCGAGCGCGAGGCGCGGCTGCTCGCACGTCTCGAACACCCGGCGCTGCCGCGCGTGAGCGACCACTTCACGGAAGGCGAAGGGCAGTTCCTCGTCATGCAGTTCGTCGCCGGCCCCGACATCGAAGAGATGCGGCGGCGGCGCGAGGGCGGCTCGTTTCCTTCGGCGCAAGTGCTCGCGTGGGCCGACCAGCTGCTCGACGCGCTCGAATACCTGCACACGCAACAGCCGCCTGTCATCCACCGCGACATCAAGCCGCAGAATCTCAAGCTCGGCGCGCGCGGCCAGATCATCCTCCTCGACTTCGGACTCGCCAAAGGCTACTCGACGCAGACCTCGCCGCTCGCCGCCAGCGTCGTCGGCTACACGCCGGCCTACTCTCCGCTCGAACAGATACAGGGCGCGGGCACGGACGAGCGCAGCGACCTCTACTCGCTCGCCGCGACCCTCTACCACCTCCTCACCGGCACCGCGCCGCCGAACGCGCTGGCGCGCGCCGACGCAGTCTTGAACGGACAGCCAGACCCTCTGCGCCCGGCAGACGAGCTGAGCGCGGATGTCTCTTCGGAAGTGGCCGCCGTCCTGCGTCAGGCGATGGCGCTCAGGCGCGACCAGCGCCTCTCCTCAGCCGCCGCCATGCGCCGCGCGCTGCGCGAGGCCGACAAGACTCCGCGCCCGCAGCCTTCCACGCATCAAGGCATGGCGACCGTCGTCATGCCGACCCCGCGAACCGAACCGCGGCAGCCCGCCGCGCACACGCAAGGGCCGACCAAAGAGCCGACAGCGCGTGCGGCGGCTCAGCCAGTCGCGCCGCCTCGCCGGAACGTCGCCTCATCTGACGTCTCGACTCACGCGACGGAAGCCTCCTTTGCGTCGACGGCGATTCAGGATCGCGGGCCGCAGCCAACTCTTCCGACGGCAACGCCGCACATGGCTGCGCCGCCGAGAAAGAGCGCGCGCCCGCTCCTGCTCGGCGGTCTCGCCGCGTTGCTGCTCGTCGGAGTCGTCGGCGTGGTGCTCATGTTCACGGTCTTCCGCAAGTCGGACTCGAACGGAAGCAAGCCCGCGGGCACAGATACGACGGGCGCGCCCTCTTCCGCCGCTTCGTCGTCCGTCGCGCCGTCGTCGTCCGAGAAAAATTCCGGCGCGAATGGTACGGGCGCGGCGACGAGCGCCGGGCGCGTCCTGACGCTTGAGGGACACGCGGGCGAAGTGCATTCGGTCGCCTTCTCACCCGACGGAAAACTTCTCGCCAGCGGCGGCGAAGACCAGAGCGTGCGGCTCTGGGACGCGCAGACGGGCGGGCTGCGCCAGAACATGCTCGGCCTCGACAGCAGCGCGCGCGCCGTCGCCTTCTCGCCCGACGGGCGCTGGCTCGCCGTCGCGCTCGGCTACGACGCGAATGGGGGCCGGTGCGGAGCCGTCCTGCTCGAAGCGCAGGGCGGCAAGCTCGGCGTGGAGAAGCGCAGGATTCAAGTCCAGAACTGCCCCGTCAACTCCGCCGCGCTCTCGCCGGACGGGCGCGTGCTCGCGCTCGCCACAAACGAGGTGCAACTGCGCGACACGCAGACTGGCGAGCTAATGCACACGCTCGAAGGGCACAGCACGGTCACGGAGTCGGTCGCCTTCTCGCCCGACGGCCAGTTGCTCGCCAGCGCCGGCCACGTTGACGGCGCGGTGCGCGTCTGGGACGTGCGCGCCGGCACGCTCAAGCAGGAGATCAAGGCGCACGACGCGCCGTCGGCGGTCGCCTTCTCGCCCGACGGACGTGTGCTCGCCACCGGCGGTTACGACGGCGCGCTCAAGTTCTGGGACGCCGCGGGCGGCGCGCCGAAGAGAACACTCGCTTACGCGCCCGACGCCATCATCGACACCATCGCCTTCTCTTCCGACGGCAGGCTCGTGGCCTGCGGCGGCGACGGCCCCGACGGCGAGCTGAAAGTCTGGGACGCGCGCACGGGTGAGCTGAAATTTGATTTGAAGGCCGGCGGAGTCGTCAACTCAATCGCCTTCTCGCCCGACGGCAAGCAGTTGGCCTGCGCGACTTCGGAGAAGTCTGTGAAGCTCTGGGACATCAGCCGCCTGTGAGTGCTCGGCCCTACTCAGGCAGCGTCCAGGTCTCTCCGATTTCTGTCAGCGCGACGCGCCAGCGCTCGCGGCCTGCGGCGGCGAGTAGGCGTCGGCCCGGCTCGTCCACGGGTTCGCGGCTGAGTCGGAAGGTCGAGTGATGCATCGGCAGGATGTAGTCGGCTCCCATCTCGCGCCGCATGGCCCAGGCCTGTTCGGGGTTGGCGTGGACGTGGACGTATGGGTCGTAAGCGCCGATGGGAAGAATGGCGAGATCGACGCGCGTGCCGCGCCGCCTGAGGCGGGCGAAGGCGTGCGTGTAGGCCGTGTCGCCGCCGAAGACGAGAGCGCGCCCGCGCTTCTCGACGAGGAAGCCGCCGTAGCCGCGGTGCTTGTCCGTCAGCTTGCGCGCGCCCCAGTGGTTGACCTCGATGGCCTCGACGCGCGCGCCTTTAAACTCGACGGCCTCGCCCCACTTCAACTCATCGACGCGCGCGAAGCGGCGCACGAGGTCGCGGTTGCCCTCCTGCACGACTGCGCGCGCGCGGCGCGGAAGGCGTCGGAGCGTGCCGAGGTCGCAGTGATCCATGTGCGCGTGCGAGACGAGCACGGCGTCGAGCGCGGGCAGCTCGCGGAGAGTCAGCGCGGGCCGCACGAGCCGGCGCGGGCCGAGCGTCACGCCGCCGACCCTCACGCCGACGCGCAGGCGCAAGGCCGGGTCGGTCAGAAGCCAGGTGCCGTAAAAATTTATCAGCACCGTCGCGTGTCCGAGCCAGGCGACGGTCAGGCGTTCGTCACTCCACTCCGCGGGCTGCGGCTTGTGCGGCGCGGGCAGCACGGGCACGCGCGACTCCT
>JALZHC010000221.1:5339-6324 GCA_030914105.1 Acidobacteriota bacterium | reverse complement strand
CAAGTACCCCGAGCCGCCGACCGCCGAAAGGCTGGGCAGTATTAAGGCGCCGACGCTCGTCGTCATCGGCGGCGAGGACGCGCCGAACCTGAAGAACATCGCCGACACGCTCGCCTCCGGGATACCCGGCGCGCGCAAGGTCGTGGTCCCCGGCTCGAGCCACCACCCGCCCGTCGAGACGCCCAAAGAGTTCAACCGCGTGCTGCTCAATTTCCTTGAAGAAGGCAGAAGGCAAGAGGCAAAAGGCAAAGGGCAAAAGTGAAGACGTGCTGCGCGCAAAGACCTGTTGTTTTTCCATTGCCGCCTGTCTTTAACTTTTGCCTTTTGAAGTTTGCCTCTTGCCTTCTGCCTTCAACGTAGCGACATGGCCTCGGCATTCACGCACGCCTTCTTCGCCGCCGCGTTGGGCAAGGTCTACGCGTCCGAGTCAAGGCCCGCGCGTTTCTGGCTGCTCTCGATGCTCTGCGCCGTCCTGCCGGATGCGGACGTAATCGGGTTCGCCCTCGGCGTCCACTACGACGACATGTTCGGCCACAGGGGGGTAACGCACTCGCTCGTCTTCGCGCTGCTGCTGGCCTGCTTGACGGTCGTGCTCTTCTTCCGCGACGCGCCGGACAGGAGGGCGCTCGCCGTCTACTTTTTCCTCGTCACGGCCTCACACGGCGTGCTCGACGCGCTGACGAACGGCGGCCTCGGCGTCGCCTTCTTCGCGCCCTTCAGCGGCGAGCGCTACTTCTTCCCCTTCCGGCCCGTCGAGGTCTCGCCCATCGGCCTGTCGAGTTTCTTCAGCGAGTGGGGCGCGGCTGTCATCGAAAGCGAGTTGCTGTGGGTGTGGCTCCCGGCGTCGCTCGCAGTCGCCTTCGTGCTAATCTTCCGACGGCTGCGCGGCGCGGGCCGGCGCGCGGCGCGTTGAAAGGAGTTGTGGGAAGCGATGAACCTGGTCTTCATCTACGGGCCGCCGGGCGTGGGCAAGCTGACGGTGGCG
>JALZHC010000221.1:1153-5329 GCA_030914105.1 Acidobacteriota bacterium | reverse complement strand
CCCCCCCCCACGACCGGCTTCAAGGTCTTCCACAACCACGTGAGCATCGCCTGCGCCGAGTCGGTCTTCGACTTCGGCACGAAGCCTTTCGGACGCGTCGTCGACAAAATCCGCTTCGCCGTCTTCGAGGAGGCGGCGCGCGAGGGCGTCTCGCTCGTCTTCACCTTCGTCTACGCCTGCCCCGAAGACACGCCGTTCGTCGAGCGCGTCTGCGAAACTGTGGAGGGCGTCGGCGGTCGCGTCTGCCTCGTCCGGCTCGTCTGCGACCGCGAAGTCCTCGAACGCAGGCTCCCGCACCCGGAGCGCGCACGCGTCGGCAAGATGGCCTCGCTCGACATGCTGCGCGAGGTCGCGGGCCGCTACGACATCTTCTCGCCCGTGCCCACGCGCGAGAGCCTGAGCGTTGACAACACCGCGCTCGCGCCCGCCGAAGTTGCGGAGCTAATCGTCAGACACTATCATCTGCCGTCCGCAGAATTTAAAGATTGATTCATCGGTTCATTGATTCAATGAACCGATGAAGCGATGAATCAATCCGCAATCCATCCATGCCTGAGAAGAGCCTGAACGTCAGCGGCGTCGAGTGGAGCTACGAGACCGCGGGCTGTGGCGAGCAGACCCTTTTGATGTTCCACGGCGCGGTCGGCGGCGCGGAGACGATGCGCTGGCTCGCCGAGAGCTTCGCCGACGAGTACCGCACCATCGCGCCGACAATCGCCGACGTGCCGACGCTCGAAGAAGTCTGCGACGCGGCGAGCGCCATCCTCGACCGCGAGCACGTCGCGCGCGCCGTCGTCTTCGGCGGCTCGTTCGGCGGCCTCGTCGCGCAGGCTTTTCGCAAGCGGCGGCCCCGGCAGGTCGAGCACCTCGTCCTGCTCAGCGCGGGACTGCCGAACCGTGCGGCGGGCGCGAGCAACGAGAGGATGCTGAAGCTCCTGCGCCTGCTCCCCTTCTCCTTAAGCCGCGCGCTGCTCAAGCTGGAGATGTCGAGGAACCTGAGCGCGCCCGTGCCGCCCGACGTGGCCGCGCGCGTCGCCGAGTTCCGCCGCCGCCTCGAAGAATACTTCGACCGCGAGCTGACGAAGGCCACGCTCCTCTCGCGCGTCGCGCTGAGCGCGGACTTCAACCGCAAAGAGGCTTACACCCCCGAAGACCTCGACGGCTGGCCCGGACGCGTCCTCATCATCGAGTCGGACGACGACCCCTTGACCCCGGCTGAGGAGCGCCGCCGCCTGCGCCAGGCTTATCCCGGCGCGCTCACCTGCACTTTCGCGGGCGCGGGACACCTCATCCCTCTGCTGCGCCTCGAAGAGCTGGTCGGCGTCGTCAAGGCTTTCCTCAAAGAAGACTACAGCTCGCCCGAAGAGATTCTCGACGAGTGCGCCCACACGGAAGGGCACGCGCACGAGCCGCACGCGGAGGAGCGGTAAGCGCCGTTGAAATCATTCCGGCATTGAAGACGGCGAGGCCGCGCGCCCCTGCCTGCCAGACGAGACGCGCGGCCTCCCTCGCCCCGGTACGTTGAGGCCGGGGCGGCGGCACAGTCTTCCCCAATGAGACGTGCCGGCACTAATCAACAACTAGAATGCCTTTGTCGGTAGCGGTCATGTGATATTCTCGCGGCGTTCGAGTCTTTGAAAAGGCAACGGTCGGATGCGTAGCTCGGCCTCAATCTCAAGGGAGTGATGAGCGCCGCCGTTGAGCATGAGAGGTTCATACTCACGGCGAAAAGGTTACGCGAAGACACTCTATTGGAAGTTTCCAATGGAGTCAAGCAACTTGTGTCGCCCCTGTCAGGAGGGAACTCCTGATGGCGAGAGGGCCGCGCGAGAAGCCCGCACGTCTGGCCGAAAAACTCAGAGCGATTCGGCAGGCGCTTGGCCTGTCTCAGACCGAAATGCTCAGGCGGCTAGGGGCGGAAGATAGGATGGCGTATCACAGGATTTCGGAGTTTGAATCAGGGAAGGGCGAACCGTCGTTGCCGATTCTTCTGG
This sequence comes from Acidobacteriota bacterium, assembly GCA_030914105.1. GTDB lineage: Bacteria > Acidobacteriota > Blastocatellia > Pyrinomonadales > Pyrinomonadaceae > QHXN01. Next base: position 3,335 of record JALZHC010000221.1, on the reverse strand, counting down.
CTTACGCGAGGGCGGCGGGTGTGAGTACGGACACGTTGATTGATGACAAGGCGGAGTTACCGGCGAGGTTGAGGAAATAGACTTTTTGTGCAACGCCACCTCAAATCTCAAATTTGAATTTTTAGATTTCAAATTCCGCCCTTTAGCTTTATCCTGTCCCCGCCGTAACTTTATCCCGTCCGACCCGTCCACCCCTGTTTGAATTGTCTTTGACGAGTGACGAGGCGACGCCTCGCACTCGCCTCGGAAGCGTGAGTGAAAGACGATGAGAGAAGATAGAAAAGAAGAGTTGCCGCGGCGTCCTTCGCGCCGCAGCTTCGCGAAGACTCTGGCCGCGGCGGCCATTGCCGCGCCCGCGCTCGCAGCCGCCGCAAGCGCGCAGAAGCCGCCCGCGACCGCCGAGCCGAAGGCCCCGCCCGGCCCGCAGCCCACGCCGCAGCCGCAACAGCCGCCGAAGCCCTCGCCCACCGCCGAGGCTTACGCCGAGGTCGCGCGCGCGCGCTTCGGCGAACACCTCACCGCCGAGCAGTTGGAAGCCGTCAAGCGCGACCTCGAAGGCAACGTCCGCACGGCTGAACGCCTGCGTGCCTTCAAGCTCCAGAACTCCGACGAGCCGGACTTCGTCTTCAGCGCGTGATGCTGGTGAGAGAATGATTACAGACGACACACTCTACGCCCCCGTCAGCGAGCTGGCCGCGCAGATACGCACGCGCCGCCTCTCGCCCGTCGAGCTGACCGAAGCTTACCTGCACAGGCTTGAGACCATCGGCAAACGTCTTAACGCCGTCGCCTTCATCATGCGCGACGACGCGCTCAAGGAGGCGCGCCAGGCCGAGGCGGAGATCAGGCGCGGACGCTACCGCGGCCCTTTGCACGGCATCCCCTACGGCGTCAAAGACCTCATCGCCACGCGCGGCACGCCGACCACCTGGGGCGCGACGCCGTACAAGGATCAGCACTTCGACTACGACGCGACCGTCGTCACTCGTCTGCGCGAGGCCGGCGCGGTGCTGACGGCCAAGCTCGCGATGATCGAGCTGGCCGGCGGCATGGGCTACAACGAGGCCGACGCCGCCTGGACGGGCGCGTGCCGCACGCCCTGGAACACCGGCTACTGGTCGGGCGGCTCGTCTTCGGGGCCGGGCGCAGCCACGGCCTCCGCGTGCGTCGCCTTCGCCATCGGCTCGGAGACCTCCGGCTCGATCATCACGCCCTCTGCCTTCTGCGGGCTGTCGGGCCTCCGGCCCACTTACGGCGCAATCTCGCGTCACGGCGCGATGGCGCTCTCCTGGACGCTCGACAAGCTCGGCCCGATGTGCCGCTCCGCGCTCGACTGCGGCCTCGTGCTCTCGGCGGTCGCGGGCCGCGACCCGCTCGACCCAACCTCTCGCTCTTCGGACGCGCTCCCGCGCTACTCGCCGACCACGCAGCTCCTCAACCCGCGCCGCGGCGCGCGACGCCTCCGCCTCGCCGTGATGAAGGACTCTTACGAGAAGGCGCAGGAGGAGGTGCGCAAGAACTTCCTCGCCTCGCTCGAAGTGCTGCGCACGTTCGCAGACGTTTCGATGGACGTGAAGCTGCCCGACTTCCCTTACGGCCCCGCGGTCGGAACCATCGTCAACGCCGAGGGCGCGAGCGCCTTCCGCGACCTCATCGAGTCGGGGCGCGTGCGCGAGCTGGCCTCGCCCGAAGGCCGACGCGGCGGCTTCGCGGCCTCGCTCGTCACGGCGGTCGACTACCTGCACGCGATGCGCATGCGCGCGCCGATGCGCCGCGCCTGGGGTCAGATGTTCGAGAAGTACGACGCGCTCGTCGCGCCCTCGCGCGCGACCGTCTCGTACCCCGTGGACAAGACCTTCGACAAGGCATACCCCGGCATCGGCGCTTCATCGCCCATCGGCGCGAGCAACCTCGTCGGCGTGCCCGCCATCTCCGTCCCGAACGGCCTCGGCCAGGCGGGACTTCCGACCGGCATCCAGTTCGTCGGCCCGGCCTGGGGCGAGCGTGTCCTGCTCGAAGTCGCCGTCGCCTTCCAGTCGAAGACCGACTGGCACAAGCACCTACCGCCCGAAGCTTAGACCGCCGAAATTTTAAGAAGTCTTGACCCCGAAATTTTAAGAAGTTCAGACCGCCGAAATTTTAATCGGACAAATCGCGGCCCCTCATCCGAAATCGTGGTCGG
>JALZHC010000221.1:0-1143 GCA_030914105.1 Acidobacteriota bacterium | reverse complement strand
CCCCGACGCGGCGTCGGTCAACTGTCGGACTGTTGCTGCGCCGCGCAGCCCACGCATTCTCCGAAGCCCGCACGTTTCCGCGCCGATTTCTTCCGACGCGCCTTCCGGCATCTGCCTTGCTTATGAAAACTGCGGAAACCGATAAGGAACTCTGATGAGAGTCTCTTCGCGGATTCTCGTGCGGAAGCGGACGACGCGCCGCGGCGGTCGCGGCCAAAGTTCCGTCCAAAAAAATGGACAGGCGTCCGCCTTTGCACTGAGGCACGCTAATCACCGGACACGAAAGTCTCGCGGTCAGCTCACGAAAAAATTTCCGAGCAACCCGCGCGCGGCAACTGAGCGTCTAGTGATTCGCGCAACCGGCAGCTCTAAAATTTCAACCAGGGGAGTAACAATCATGCGTAAGCTATTCTTCGCGGCGCTCGTCATCGCCTGCGCCGCTCCGTTCGCCTCCGCGCAGACCGGCGGCGGCGACTACAACAAGTACGACGTCTACGCCGGCTTCTCGCACAACCGCGTGGACGTGGGCTTCAACGACCCGAACCAGAACTTCCTCCAGAACCGCGAGGGCTTCAACGGCTTCGAGGTTGCGGGCACCTACAACCTCAGCCGCTACTTCGGCGTCAAGGGCGACTATACCTTCAACCGCAAGACCTTCAACGATACTTTCGGCGGCACGGGCGTCAGCGTCCGCGACGACCTGCACACGCTGACGGGCGGCGTTGAGATCAAGGACAACGCGCCGGACACGAAGATCAAGCCGTTCGCGCACGGCCTCGTCGGCTTCACGAACGCGCGCGCCAACGTCACCGGCATCAGCGGCCTCAGCGACTCGCAGACAGGCTTCTCCGCCATCCTCGGCGGCGGCCTCGACTTCCGCGTCAGCCCGCGCGTAGACATCCGCGCCATCCAGTTCGACTACAACCCGAACCGCTCCGAGGGCGACACCTCGCACAACTTCCGCGTCGGCATCGGCATCATCTTCCGCTAAACGGAAGCGCCAGCACCGCGGACTAACAGCGAGAGGCCCGCACTCTCTTCGGAGGGCGCGGGCCTCTTTCTTCGTCTGCAAAAACTTCAGTCCAACCCTTCCAGCAGGCGCGGCAGGTCGAGGACGAGCGCGACCGTGCCGTCGCGCAACTC
>JALZHC010000018.1 GCA_030914105.1 Acidobacteriota bacterium | reverse complement strand
CCACGCCGGAGCAGCGCGAGTATCTCTCGATGGTCAAGTCGTCCGCCGAATCGCTCCTCACGCTCATCAACGACATCCTCGACTTCTCGAAGATCGAGGCCGGCAAGCTCGACCTCGACCCGTCGCCTTCGCCTTGCGCGACACGCTCGCCGACACCGTGCGGACGCTCGCGCTGCGCGCGCACCAGAAGGGTTCTGGTGCTGGCCGTCCACGCCGCCGCGGATGTGCCCGACCAACTCGTCGGCGACGCGGGCGGGCTGCGGCAGATCGTCGTCAATCTCATCGGCAACGCCATCAAGTTCACTTCAGCCGGCGAAGTCGTCGCGCGCGTCTCTCTGGAGTTGCTGACGGGCGAGTCCGCGCTCCTGCACTTCTCGGTCAGCGACACGGGCGTCGGCATCCCCTCCGAGAAGCAGGCCGTTATCTTCGACGCCTTCTCGCAGGCCGACGGCACGACGACGCGCCGTTACGGCGGCAAGGGCCTCGGCCTCTCCATCTCCTCGCGGCTGGTGGAGATGATGGGCGGCACGATCTGGGTCGAGAGCCGCGCCGGGGAGGGAAGCACTTTCCACTTCACCGCGGGCTTCGGCCTGCGCCCGACCGCGACCGATGCGACCGGCGCGCATGACGCGGTCGGTCGCGTCAGCCTCGAAGAACTGCCGGTGCTCGTCGTCGACGACAACGCGACCAACCGCCTGATCCTCGAAGAGACGCTCGCGAGCTGGCGCATGAGGCCGACGGCGGTCGAATCGGGCGAGGCAGCGCTCGAAGCCCTGGCCGCGGCGCAGGCCGACGCGCGTCCCTACGGCCTCGTGCTGCTCGACTGCCAGATGCCGGAGATGGACGGCTTCGCCTTGGCCGAGCGCATCAAGCAGCGCCCGGAGCTGCGCAACCACTCCATCATGATGCTCACCTCCGGCGGCCAGAGCGGCGACATCGCGCGCTGCCGCGAGCTGGGCATCGCGGCCTACCTGCTCAAGCCGGTCAAGCAGTCGGAGCTGCTCGACAAGATTCTGAACGTGCTCGACGCCGCCGGGCCGCACGCGCACGCGCCGTCCGCCGACTCGACGCCTGAGGCGGCGACCTGCGCGCCGTCGAAGTGCGAAGCGCCCTTGCGCATCCTCCTGGCCGAGGACAACGAGGTGAACCAGCGCCTTGCCGTAAGGATGCTTGAGAAGCAGGGCCACACGGTCACAGTCGCGTGCAACGGGGCCGAGGCCGTCGCCGAGCTTGAGAGGCAGTCGTTCGACCTCGTCCTGATGGACGTGCAGATGCCGGAGATGGGCGGCTTCGAGGCGACGGCGGCGCTCAGGCTGAAGGAGGCAGGGACGGGCCTGCGCCTGCCCGTCATCGCGATGACCGCCCACGCCATGAAGGGCGACCGCGAGCGCTGCCTCGAAGCCGGCATGGACGGCTACGTCTCGAAGCCCATCCAGGCACAGAAGCTCAGGGAAGAGATCGGGCGGCTCTCGCCGTCGCTCAGAATTTATCGCGAGAGGCTAACGGCATGCGTATCCTGATAGCCGAAGACGACCCGGTTTCGCGTCGGCTGCTCGAAGCGACGCTTCGGAAGTGGGGCCACGAAGTGGTCGCCACCTGCGATGGCGCGCAGGCGTGGGAAGTTCTACAGAGGGACGACGCGCCGCTGCTCGCCGTCCTCGACGTGATGATGCCGGCCTTAGGCGGCGTCGAACTCTGCCGCCGGGTGCGGGGCCTGCGCCGCGCCGTTGCGCCCTACCTCATCCTGCTCACGGCCAGGAGCGGCAAGGAGAGCGTGGTCGTCGGCCTCGAAGCCGGCGCGAACGATTACGTCACAAAGCCCTTCGACCCCGCGGAGCTGCGCGCGCGCGTCAAGGCCGGCGTGCAGATACTCGAACTGCAAAGGAGCCTGGCCGAGCGCGTCAGAGAGCTTGAGGAGGCGCTCTCGCAGGTGCAACAGCTTCAGGGATTGCTGCCCATCTGCTCTTACTGCAAGTCCATCCGCGACGACGGCAACTACTGGCAGCAGGTCGAGAGCTACATCGTCAAGCACAGCGGCGTGCAGTTCAGCCACAGCATCTGCCCCGACTGCTACGGGCGCGTCGTCCAGCCGCAGATTGACGAGCTGCGGCGCAAGCTCGAAGGCACGCACGAAGAGGCGTGCGCAAAAAGTTCTTGACAAGCAGCCGCGCCGAGTAATAGAAACCCTTTCGCCCGGCCAGACAACACAAGCGCAGCTCGCTCCGCCCTCGAACAGAGAGGTCTGCGGAGAGGTCTGTACGCAACCTGACAAGGTCGAGCCGTAAGACGAAAGTGATGCCGAAACGAATCGCCTTCGCGCTCCTCTTCGCGCTCGCGCCGCTCTTTGCGCCGAGCTTCGCCACCCGCGCGCCAGTCGCCGCGGTCGCTCCTTCAAGTCGCGCCTCCGAACCGGGCGCGCGCGTCGAAGGCGGCCCGGTTCGCGCAGACGAAGGCGCGTCGCGCGTCGCCTGGGCGAGGGCCGCGCACCTTCGACGCGGCATCAACCTGAGCCACTGGTTCGCGCAGTCGCCGGGCGGCGACTACTCCGAAAACCACCTGCGCACGCACACGACCGAGCGCGACATCAACGCCATCAAAAGCCTCGGCTTCGACCACGTGCGCTTCACCTTCGAGCCGGCCCCTCTCTTCGACGAGGCGCATCCTTCGGACTTAAACGCGGACTACCTGCGCCGCCTCGACTCGGCGCTCGACCTGCTGCTCGCCTCCGGCCTCTCGGTCGTCTTCGACGTGCACCCGTCCGACGACTTCAAAACAAGGCTGCGGACGGACGACCGCCACGTCGAAGCCTTCGCCGAGTTCTGGCGCGCGCTCGCGCGTCATCTTTCGGTGCGCGACCCCGAACGCCTCTTCCTCGAAATCCTCAACGAGCCGGTGATCGAGGACGCCTACCGCTGGATGGGGATTCAGGCGCGCGTGGCCGCCGCCATCCGCGACGCCGCGCCGCGCCACACGATCATCGCCGCCGGCCCGCGCTGGTCTTCCGTCGAAGAGCTGCTCCGCATCGAGCCGCTTGCCGACCGGAACGTCATCTACAACTTTCACCTCTACGACCCGCACACCTTCACACATCAGGGCGCGACCTGGGGCGCAAGCGCCTGGCCGTACCTCAAAGGCGTCCCCTACCCGTCCAGCCCTGAAGCGGTCGCCGGTTTGCTAACTTCGGTCGAGAACGAAAGCGCGCGTCAAGCCTTGAAGGCCTACGGCGAAGAGCGTTGGAACGCCGAGCGCATCGAGCGCATGGTCGCGCTCGCCGACGGCTGGGCGCAGAGGCGCGGCGTGCCGCTCACGTGCAACGAGTTCGGCGTCTACCGGGCCTTCGCGCCGGCGGACGCGCGTCTGCGCTGGATTGAAGACGTGCGCGCGGCGCTTGAGAGGCACCGGATAGGCTGGACGATGTGGGACTACGCGGGCGGGTTCGGCGTCGCCGTCAGGAAAGACGGTCGTGCCGAGATAGACCCGCGGACGGTCGCCGCGTTGGGGCTGTCCGGCAAGACTTCGGGACGGAGCGGGCCGCGGTAAGTGTGAAGCCTTTGGTAAGTGTGAAGCCTTTCCCGCGCGCCGCAGGCCAACGTGCGGGCAGTCGTCGAACGGAGGAAGATTGTGTTGCCGAGCTTTCCACGCGCCGGCAGGCGTCGCGTCGGCAGGCCGCACGTCGGCAATTATCGCGTCGGCAGGCTGCGCACGCCCGTCGCGCGTCCGCTTCTCGCGCTGATTCTTTCGCTGGCTTCGTTCGCCTCCGTCGAGGCTCAGGTCTTGAACGATCCTGTGGACGTGAGCCAGGAGTTTCAGAAGATGGAGCAGGTCTACTTCGTCGGCAGCCGGGTCAAAGATTTCAACCCGGCGACGGGGCAGGGCACGCTCCAGTGGGACAGATACCTTCGCGGCACGACGCTCTCCTTCAACAAGATTGACCCGACGCTCGCGCGCGGGCGCGCCACGGAGTTCCCCGGCACCGAGTACGAACAGGACCCCGTCCTGCCTTTCTCCATCACCTTCGTCAGCCCGCGCACCATACGCCTGCGCTTCACCTCGCGCGCAGAGATGCCGCGCGACGCCGATTCGCTCATGCTCGTCGGCCCGCCGCCGACCGATCACACCTGGAAGGTGGAGCAGACCGACCAGGGCTTCAACTACACGAGCGCCTACGGACAGGTGCGACTCGTCAAAGACCCCTGGCACGTCGAGTTCTACGACAGCGCGGGCCGGCTGCTGACGCGCACGCAAACAATCGGCGACCCCGCGACCTTCTTCACGCCCGTCCCTTTCTCCTTCGTCCGCCGCGCGAGCGACCTCTCGCGCCTGACCGCCGCGACCTTCGAGCTTGGGCACGACGAAAAGATTTTCGGCTGCGGCGAGTCGTTCACGCGCCTCGACAAGCGCGGGCAGAAGGTCAACGCCTTCGCGCGCGACGCGATGGGCGCGCAGAACGAGTTGATGTACAAGCCGATTCCGTTCTTCCTCTCAAACAAAGGTTACGGCATGTTCGTCCACACGTCTGCTCCCGTCACCTTCGACTTCGGCAAGACCTACGACCAGCACAACACGATCTACACGGGCGACGAGAACCTCGACATCTTCGTCTTCCTCGGCCAGCCCAAAGACATCCTCTCCGAGTACACGGCCTTGACGGGCCGCAGCCCCGTCCCGCCGCTCTGGTCTTTCGGCTTCTGGATGAGCCGCATCACTTATAAATCGGAAGACGAAGTGCGCGACGTGGCCGCGAAGCTTCGCGAGCACCGCATCCCCGCCGACGTTATTCACCTCGACACCGGCTGGTTCGAGACCGACTGGCGGAGCAACTACCGATTCTCGACCTCGCGCTTCCGCGACCCCGCACGGATGATTTCGGATCTGAAAAAGCAGGGCTTCCACATCAGCCTCTGGCAGTACACCTACTTCACTCCGAAGAACGAACTCTACAAAGAGATCGTCTCGCACGGCTACGAGGTCAAAGACGCGGCGGGAAATCTCCCCTTCGAGGACGCCGTGCTCGACATGTCGAACCCGGAAGCCGTGAAGTGGTATCAGTCGAAGCTCGCCGCGCTTCTGAAGATGGGCGTCGGCGCAATCAAGGTTGACTTCGGCGAGGGCGCGCCCCTGAACGGCCAATACGCTTCGGGCCGGACGGGCTGGTATGAGCACAACCTTTACCCCTTGCGCTATAACAAGGCCGTCGCAGACATCACGCGCGAGACGACGGGCGAGAACATCATCTGGGCCAGAAGCGCGTGGGCCGGGAGCCAGCGCTACCCGCTCCACTGGGGCGGCGACGCCGAGAACACGGACTCGGCGATGGCGGCGGAGCTGCGCGGCGGACTCTCCTTCGGCCTCTCCGGCTTCACTTATTGGAGCCATGACGTTGGCGGCTTCGTCCAACGCGCGCCGCGCGACCTCTACCGACGCTGGATGGCCTGGGGCGTCTTGGCCTCGCACACGCGCGCGCACGGCGCGCCGCCGCGCGAGCCCTGGGAGTACGACGAGGCCCTCACGGAAGACTTCCGGCGCGCGCTCGGCCTCAAGTATGCGCTCATGCCCTACATCTACGCGCAGGCCGTCGACTCTTCCTCGCGCGGCTTCCCCATGCTGCGCGCGCTCTTCTTCGAGTACCCCGACGACCCGACCTCCTGGACGGTTGACGACGAGTACATGTTCGGCTCAAGCCTTCTGGTCGCGCCTCTGTTCGAGAGCGCCGACAGCCGCCGCGTCTATCTTCCGCCGGGCGACTGGATTGATTACCAGACCGGCAAAGTTTACGCGGGCGCGCGCTGGCACGAGATCACGGCGGGACAGATTCCGGTCGTGCTGCTCGTGAAGAATCACTCCGTCGTCCCGCACGTCGGCGTGGCGCAGAGCACTTCGGAGATTGACTGGAAGAACGTCGAGCTGCGCGTCTTCAGCACGGACGACGCCGCGGCGGGCGGCCTCTTCGCGCTGCCGCAGGGCAAACTTCAGTCGCTCAACCTGAGCGGCTCGCCCGCGGGCTACACTTTGCAAAGCGACCCGCTCCGCGGCCAGGTCAAATGGCAGGTCACACGCTTCCCGCCGCGCTGACGAAGGTTGCGCCGACCTGGTAGAGACATGCTCCACGAAATCAAACGGCACGAACCGGAAACTGCGACAGCGTCTATTCAACCTTGAGCTTAGAGCACGAAAGATTCACCGCAGAGGCGCAGAGGACGCAGAGGGGGCGCTGAGAGTTGAGCTTCGAGACGGTGAGCTTTGAAAGCTTTGATTTGAAATTTCAAATTTGAGGTTTGAAATCCTGAATTCCTCAGCGCCCCCTCTGCGTCCTCTGCGCCTCTGCGGTGAACTCAACCCGCTTTATGCTCAAGACTGAATAGACCCCGAACCGCGAATGCTTCGTGTGTCTTCGTGGATAATCAAACTTCTATGTCAAACAAGGTGCGTTGGGGAGTGCTCGGTGCGGCGAACATCGCCGTCAGGAAGGTCGTCCCCGCGATGCAGCGGGGCGAGTGGTCTGAGGTCTCGGCGCTGGCTTCGAGGGATGTCGGGCGTGCGCAGGCCGCGGCCCGTTCGCTCGGCATACCGAAGGTCTACGGCTCTTACGAAGAGCTTCTGGCCGATGCAGAGATCGAGGCCGTCTACAACCCTCTGCCGAACAACCTGCACGCGCACTGGACGACGTTGGCCGCCGAAGCCGGCAAGCACGTCCTCTGCGAAAAGCCCATCGCCATGAACGCCGCCGAGGCCCGCCGGCTCATCGACGTGCGCGAACGCACGGGCGTCCGCATTCAGGAGGCGTTCATGGTGCGCACGCATCCGCAGTGGACGGCCACGCGGGAGTTGATTCGCGCGGGCCGCGTCGGCGAATTGCGAGCCGTCGCCGGACACTTCAGCTACTTCAACCGCGACCCCGCAAACATACGCAACCAGCCGGAGACGGGCGGCGGCGCGCTGTTGGACATCGGCTGTTATCTCGTAACGGTCTCACGCTTCGCCTTCAATGATGAGCCGCGCCGCTGCCTCGGCCTCGTCGAGCGCGACCCCTTAATGGGAACCGACCGCCTGACCTCCGCGATACTCGACTTCCCGACCGGACAGGCCGTCTTCACCTGCGGCACGCAGCTCGTCCCCTTCCAGCGCATGCAGTTCTACGGCACGCGCGGGCGCATAGAGGTCGAGATTCCCTTCAACGCGCCCGTGGATCGCCCGACGCGCATCTTCGTCGACGACGGCTCGGACATCTTCGGCTCAGGCGTCGAGGTCTTGGAGTTTGCGCCGTGCGACCAGTACACGATTCAGGGCGACCTCTTCTCGCGCGCCGTGCGCGAGGGCACGCCGCAGCCGCTCCCGCTCGAAGACGCCTTGCAGAACATGGCGGCAATTGACGCGCTCTTCCGCTCGGCGGAGTCGGGCCACTGGGAAGAGCCGCAGGCTTAACGGAACGCGTCGGCGAGAGGCTTAACGGAACGCGTCGGCGAGCGTGCGCGCCTTGAGCCTGGCGCGGAACTCTGCGGGCGCGGGCGGTCGGCGCGCGCGGAACTCGACTTTGACTTCCTTGCCGGGGATGAGGTCGAAGTAGTTGTCGGAGAACGCGCCGTCCAAACCTTCCGCCGAAAGATAGACGGCGCGCGCTACACGGTCGGACTTCAGTGTCACTGTGAAGCCGCCGCGTGTGCGAGCCACGTCGGTCGTGACGCGCGGCGAGGGGAGCTGTAGCTCTTTGAACGGGCGGAAGAAGAGCCGGTTCGATGAGATCACCTGCCCGCCGACGCGCAGCTCGCAGTCAAGGAAGACCGTCTTCGGGTCGCGGCCGCGCAGCAACTCGTCCGGGGAGAGACTGAGGTAAGACTTGCTCGCGAGCGCGGCGACCTCGACGCTCCGCCTGTTTTCGGAGAGCGCGTGGCCGTCGAAGTCCCTGAGCGCGACGGACAGCTCGGCGGGCGTCGCTTGCGTCCGGTCGGAAACGACGTAGAACTCGACGTTGTTGTTCTCCAGGTGCGGGCTGACGAGGAGGTCATTGTAGAAGCGGCGCGCGTAGTATTGAAGCGCCTTCCAGCGCCCGAAGTAGTCAATGCTCGACCAGGAGGCGACGGGCCAGCAGTCGTCCAGCTGCCAGTAGAGCGAGCCCATGTTGTGCGGCATGATTCGGCGGAGGTGTTCGGCCCCGACTTTGATGCCCTCGGCCTGCAAGACCTGGCTGACGTAGAGGAAGGAGTCGAAGTCCTTCGGCTCAGGGTACTCTCTCAGCATGTATTCGCGTATGAGTTGATTGCCGCGCGGGTGCTTCTGGTGCGCGAGCATGACGGGCGACTGGATGTCTCGGTCGGAAGCAGTTGTGTAGGCGTTGACCGTCTCGACCTGTGGGAACGACTGGAAGCCGTACTCGCTCATGAAGCGCGGGTGCTGTTTCTCATATTCCGTGAAGGGCTTGGCCGCGTGCCAGACCTCCCAGTAGTGCACGTCGCCCATCCGCTGCGAGTCCGGGTCATCTTCCAGATTAGAACTCGGCGAGCTGGGCCAGTAGGGACGCGCCGGGTCGTACTCGGCGACCACTTCGGGCAGCACGCCGTGAAAGATTTTCTTGTAGTCGTCCCAGAGCTTCGCCGGAAGGTTCTGCTTCCAGCCCCAGTGCTGCCAGGCGGTCTCGATCTCGTTGTTGCCGCACCAGATGACGATGCTCGGATGATTCCGAAGCCGCTTGACGTTATCGGCGGCCTCGGCGCGCACGCTGTCTAAGAACGCCGGGTCGCCCGGATACATGCTGCACGCGAACATGAACTCCTGCCAGACGAGGATGCCCATCTCGTCGCACAGCTCGTAGAAGTCGTCCGACTCGTAGATGCCCCCGCCCCACACGCGCAGCATGTTCATTCGCGCGTCGCGCGCAGACTCGACGAGCTGCCGGTATCTCTCCCTCGTCATGCGCGTCGGAAAGCTGTCGGCCGGAATCCAGTTCGCGCCCTTCATAAAGACCGGCACGCCGTTGACGACGAAGGTGAAGCTCTTGCCGTCTTTGTCCGGCTGCTGCCGCAGCTCGACCGTGCGCAGCCCCGTGCGCGCCGACGATTCGTCAACCTGTCTGCCTCCGATTAAGAGGCGCGCGCGCAGCTCGTAGAGCGTGTGCTCGCCCATGCCGTTCGGCCACCAGAGGCGCGGCTGGTTGATTGTGAAGTTGACGGCGACCTTGTTCTTCCCGGCGGCGAGCTTCAAGGGCTGACGCGCGGGCGTCGCGCCCTTGTCGGTCAGGTTCTCAATAACGACTGTCGCGTCCCGTTCGCCCGTCGAGACGACCTCGACCTCCGCGGTCATCTGCGCCGAGTCGCGGCCCAACTGGTTCTGCACGACGCGCAGGGATTCGACGCGCGCCGCATCCCAGGCTTCCAGAGAGACCGGACGCCAGATGCCGCTCGTCACGAAGCGCGGCCCCCAGTCCCAGCCGTACTGATAGGGAGCCTTGCGTGTGAAGGGCGAAGTCTTCTCGCCCTGGTCATTGGACGCGGGCAGTTGATAACTCATCTTCGCCATCAACGGCAGAACCTCGTTGACGGGCGAGCGGAAGGTGACGTGCAGCGTGTTCGCGCCGGGCTTGAGCAAACGCTTCGCATCGACGCGCCAGGTGCGGAACATGTTGTCGGCTTCGAGCAGCACGGAGCCGTTGAGCGTGACGGTGGCGTAGGTGTCGAGGCCCTCGAAGACCAGCTCGACGTGCTCGCGTTGAAGTAGACCGGGCGGCGCGTCAAACGTCGTCTGGTACTCCCAGTCGGTCTTGCCGATCCATTGCAGCTTCGGCTCGTCGTCGCGGTAGAAGGGGTCAACGATGAGCTTGTCGGCGAGCAGGTCTGTGTGGACGCAGCCCGGCACCGTGGCCGCGCGCCACTCGCCCTTGCCCGCCTCGCGGAACTTCCAGCCCGCGTGCAAAAAGATTCTGGCCTTCGCGCCCTGCCGCGAATCTTTCGCGGTCTGCGCTGAGGCCGCGTGCGCCGCCGCCAGCAGCAGAAGGAAGGCCCCCGTCAGAACTTTTTTCGCCGTCACGAATCACCTCGCCGCCTGAATCTTTTGTATACTCGCGCGACCAAACGTCTCGGTGCGGAGCCTTGAAGGCCGGACTCCGAAACCCGTCGCTTTTGGTGAAGGCGCAAACATTATGCACGACCTGTCAACAGGGGCGAGGCCGTCGGAGCATCCCGCGTGATCTCTCTTTATCCGCGTGGACGCGCGCGCGTGGTGGCCGCCGATGCTTCCGACCCGACGACCGGGGCCTGAAAGAAGATGAAGAAGAAGTCTGCGCTCGCGCTCGCCGCCTGCCTCGCCGCGTGCGCGCTCCTCTGCGGGTGCGCGCGACGGCAGTCGTCGCCCGCCGCGGGCAAGCGGCTGCGGCTCGCCTTCGTCACCAACAACGCTTCCGACTACTGGACTATCGCGCGGCGCGGCACGGAGAAGGCCGACCAGGAGCTGGAGAACGTGGACGTGGAGTTCCGCATTGACTCCGACGGCAGCGCCGCCGAGCAGAAGCGCATCGTCGACGACCTGCTCGCCAAGGGCGTTGACGCCCTGGCCATTAGCCCCGTCGACCCGTCGAACCAGACGCAGATGATTGACGACGCGGCCCGGCGCATCCTCGTCATCACGCAGGACTCGGACGCGCCGCAGAGCGCGCGCGCCTGCTACATCGGCACAGACAACCTCGCCGCGGGCCGGCAGGCCGGCGAGCTCGTCAAGGCGGCTCTGCCGCAGGGCGGGAAGATTATGGTCTTCGTCGGCAAGGCCGACGCGCAGAACGCGCGCGAGCGGCTCGAAGGCATGAAGGAGGCGATAGACGGCGCTCGGATAGAGATCATAGACGTGCGCACGGACGAAGCAGACCCCATGCGCGCCAAGTCGAACGCCGCCGACACACTCGAACGCTACCCCGAAGTGTCGGCGCTCGTCGGCCTCTGGGCCTACAACGGCCCGGCCATCCTCAGCGCGGTCAAAGACGCGAACAAGGTGGGCCAGGTCAAAATCATCGCCTTCGACGAGCAGGACGAGACGCTGGCCGGCGTCCGCGAAGGCTCCATCGAGGGCACGGTCGTCCAGCAGCCCTACCAGTTCGGCTACCAGTCCGTGAAGATGATGGCGCGGATCATCGGCGGCGACCGCTCGATGATCCCTGCCGGCAAACAGATTTTCGTCCCCACGCGCGTCATCAGGAAGGATAACGTGGACGACTTCATCAAAGAGATCAAACAGCTCCGCGGTCGCTCTTAAAGGAGTCTAAGAGTCTGGAGTCTTAGAGTCTGGAGTCAAGACAAGTCGGGCTTTGATTCAAGACTTGAGAGTTTAAGTCAACTGGTTCCGGACTCCAGACTCTGAGACTCCAGACTCACGGAGAAGGCGGAGGGGCAGACGGGGTGTCGAAGGACGGCTTCGGAAGGACGGCGGGCGGCGAGGACGTGGACATCTACACGCTAACCAACCGCAAGGGCGCTGAGGCGCGCGTCATCAACTACGGCGGGGCGGTCGTCTCGCTCAGGGTGCCCGACCGCCGCGGCCATCTCGAAGACGTTGTGCTCGGCTTCGACCGCCTCGAAGATTACGAGCGTCAGACCTTCTACGTCGGCGCGCTCATCGGTCGCTATGCCAACCGCATCGCGCGCGGCCGCTTCAAGCTCGAAGGCGTCGAGTATCAGCTCGCCGCCAACGACCCGCCCAACCACCTGCACGGCGGCGTGCGCGGCTTCGACAAAGTCGTCTGGGAGGCCCATCCCCTCGCTGCGATACCCGGCCTCGGCGGCGGGGCCGCGCTCGAACTCACTTATCTCAGCCGCGACGGCGAGGAAGGATATCCCGGCAACCTCTCAGTCCGCGTCGTCTACACGCTCACAGACCGAAACGAGCTGCGCCTGGACTACTCGGCCACGACCGACAAGGACACGGTCGTCAACCTCACGCAGCACAACTACTACAACCTCGCCGGCGCGGGCAGCGGCGACATCCTCGGCCACCACCTCCGAATCAACGCCGACCGCTTCACGCCGACAGACGCCACGGCCATCCCCACGGGCGAGCTGCGCGGCGTGAAGAGGACGCCGTTCGACTTCAGAAAGCCGACCGCCATCGGCGCGCGCATAGGCACAGACGACGAGCAGTTGAAGTTCGCCGGCGGCTACGACCACAACTTCGTCCTCAAGAAAGGCTGGTTCCGGCCCTCCCATCTGGTCAGTCAAACCTACACCCGCGCGGCGAGCGTCTACGAGCCGACCAGCGGGCGCGTGTTGGAGGTCTGGACGACCGAGCCGGGCGTGCAGTTCTACACGGGCAACTACCTCGATGTCGCCGCAGGCAAAGGCGGCCAGCCCTACCCGCGCCGCTCCGGCTTCTGCCTTGAGCCGCAGCACTACCCGGACTCGCCGAACCGCCCCGCCTTCCCCTCGACCGTGCTGCGCAAAGGCAGCACGTACAGCTCGACGACGGTCTACAAATTCTCGGCGCGCTGAGAAGAGATGAAGCGTGCGCCGTTCGTCCACGACTTAAAGAAGGCAAAAGGCGAAAAGCAGAGGTCAGAGATTGGAGGTTAGTAAAAGCGCGTCCCGTCGGTGACCCGCGAAGGAAACTGGCGACGCCGTCGGCGCTCGACTACTAACCTCTAGCCTCTGACCTCTGCTTTTTGCCTTTTGCCTTCTTCTAGTTCTTGCCGGCGGTCAGGCCGGGCCAGTCGTCGGTGCGGAAGGGCGAGGCGGGGAGGCCGTCGCCGTTCGAGAGGTTGGCGGCGGGGCTGTCGGCCCAGGCGTAGCGGACGGCGACGGGGCGCGGCACGTCTCTGCTCCAGACGACGACCGTCGTGCCCTCGATGCGCGCCTGCGCGGGGTGGAACCTGCGGTCGTCGCCCGCGACGAAGAAGCCGGCAGGCGCTGCGCCATCGCGCGTCTTCAGACCGGCGGCGTGCTTGAAGCGGAGGCGCACCTTGTCTCCCTCGACTGTCTTCGAGTCGTAGAGCGGGCCAGACTCTTCGAGCTTCTGGCCGTAGACGTCGGCGAGCGCCCAGCGCGCGAGCCGGAGACCCACGTCGAGCTTGTTGCGCGGGTGCAGGTCGTCCGGGTTGCCGATGTCTATGGTGACGGCCATGCCCGTGTGAGGGGTGCTCTTCAAGGTCATCAACTGCGCCTCGCGCAGCTCGGCCCACTCGCTGTCAATCGAATCCTGTTTGCGCGCCTTCCAGTTGGCGAGCTGCACGAAGTAGAAGGGGAAGTCGCCCTCGCCCCAGGCCGCGCGCCAGTCGCGGATCATTGCGGGGAAGAGCGCGCGGTATTGATAGGCGCGGCCCGCGTTCGACTCGCCCTGATACCAGATCGCGCCGCGTATTCGGTAAGGCGTGAGCGGCGCGAGCATCGCGTTGTAGAGCACGGAAGGGTTGTTCTGATTTTCGGGGCCGGGCGGCGGGCCGGGGTAGTTCGAGTAGTCAACCTTCTTCGACTCGACGACCGACTCCTCCTTGTAGTACCAAGCGCCATCGAGCGAGACGGCCTCGCCCTTGCCGGCACCCGTGGGCGCGAGCGACATCACGCCGGGGCCGCCGCCGAAGCCGCCGCCGCCCATCCGGTCGAAGACTCGGACGGCGACGACGTTTCTTCCGGCGCGGACGAGCGCGCCCGGAATCTTATAGACGCGAGGGGTCATCCAGGCGTTCGGCGTCTCCGCGCCCGTCGCGCCGACGCGCGTGCCGTTGAAGTAGGTCGTGTCGAAGTCGTCAACGGGGCCGAGCGAGAGCATGAGGTCGCGGCCCGCCCAGGACGGCGGCACTTCAACGTCACGGCGGAACCAGATGGAGCCGTCGAGGTTCAAGCCCGCAGACTCCCAGAGCTGCGGCAGGCTCATCCGCTTCCAGCCGGCGAGGTCGCGGGCGGGGTCGGCATAACCCAGAGCCTCGCCCCTGTTGCCCTCGTCCTGCACCGTGTACTGCTTCTCCCACTCGGCCAGAAGGCGCGCGTGCTCGCGCTGCAAGCGCGGCAGGTCGGCCAGCTCTTTGTCGTAGCGGTCGAGGATGGCCTTGAACGAGGGATCGGCGGCGAGTGCGGCGCGGCTCGTCCAGGCTTCGGCGGGCGTGCCGCCCCAGGATGTGTGAATCAGGCCGAGCGGAATTTTCAGTCGCCGGTAAAGCTCGCGGCCGAAGTAGAAGCCGACCGCGGAGAAGGCGGCGGCCTCCTTCGGCGTCGTGACGACCCAGCGGCCCTGCACGTCTTCAAGCGGCTTGTCGGAGGTCTTCTTCTGGACTGTGAAGAGGTGGATTTCGGGGTAGTCTGCCTGCGCCGCGTCCTGCGGCCCGCCCTGCGCGTTCTGGAGTATCCACTCCATGTTCGACTGGCCGGAACAGACCCACACGTCGCCGACGAGCACGTTCTTAAAGGTGAGCGTGTTTGCGCCCGCGACCGTCAGAGTGAAAGGCCCGCCCGACTTGAAGGGGCCGATGAGGACTTGCCAACGCCCGTCTGCGTCTGCGTTCACGCGAGAGGTGCGACCCTGAAAGGTGACACTCACGCGCTCGCCCGCACGCGCCCAACCCCAGACGCGATCCTTGCGGCCCTGCTGCAAGACCATGTTGTCGCCGATGAGCGAGGGCACACGCACGTCAGCACGCGCCGAGGGCTGGAAGACGGGCAGCAGCGCGAAGCCTAAAGCGAGGAGGAAAAATTTAGGGGCTCGTCCCATTGGCTTCTCATCCGGGCTTGTCCCGCTGTCTTCTCAATGCCGGCCCGGCTCGTCTTCATTTCACTGAAGCGTGAACTTCGCCGTCAGCCCGCCGACCAGCACCTCGAAGTCGCCCGGCTCAAGCGTCGGCCTGTTGTCCGCGCCGATGAATGAAAGGTCTTCGCCGCGCAGACGGAAGTTGAGCGTGCGGCTCTGGCCCGGCTCAAGGTAAACCTTGGCGAAGCGTCGGACGCGCTTGCCCGGCGGCGAGAGCGAGGCGACGAGGTCGCGCACGTAGAGGATGACGGTCTCGCTTCCGGCACGCGCGCCCGTGTTCTTTACGGTCACGCTGACGGGCATCTCACCAACGGCCTTCATCGTCGGTTGACCCACGCGGAGGTCGCTGTAGGCGAAGGTCGTGTAGCTCAAGCCCTGGCCGAACTCGAACTGCGGGCGCGTGGCGAGGTTGCCGAAAGAAGTGTCTGCATCCTCGAACGCCTTGCGGTCGTAGTTGAAGAGGTTGTTGACCGAGCGCGGATACGTGAAAGGCAACTTGCCGCCGGGGTTGAAGTCGCCGAAGAGCACGTCGGCGATGGCCGTGCCGCCTTCGTTCGAGGGGTTGTAGGCCATCAGGACGGCCTGCGCTTTCTCAGCCGCCGGGCCGAGCACGCGCGGGCGGCCTTCGACTAAGACGAGCACGACCGGCTTGCCTGCGGCCTCGACCGCTTCGGCGAGCTTCAACTGCGGAGCGCCGAGCGTCAGGTCTGTGATGTTG
>JALZHC010000220.1:4262-6347 GCA_030914105.1 Acidobacteriota bacterium | reverse complement strand
CATGCTCGACGCGTTCCGGCGCTCGTCCGCCGAGCGCGTGACGGCGGTCATCCCGTACTTCGGCTACGCGCGCTCGGACAAGAAGGACAGGCCGCGCGTGCCGATTGCGGCGAAGCTGGTGGCGAACCTGATCAGCGCCGCGGGTGCCGACCGCATCCTGACGATGGACTTGCACGCGGCGCAGATTCAAGGGTTCTTTGATATTCCGGTGGATCACCTTTTCGCCGCGCCGGCCTTCATCGGCCACTATCAGGATCACAAGCTACCGAACCTGACCGTGGTCGCGCCCGACACGGGCGGAGCCGAGCGCGCGCGTGCCTACGCCAAGCGCCTGACTTCGGTTGACGGCTCGCCCGCGCAGCTCGCCTTGTGCGATAAGCGGCGCGAGAAGGCGAACGTGGCCGAGGTGATGCACGTCGTCGGCGACGTGCGCGGGCGCAACTGCCTGATCGTCGACGACATGTGCGACACGGGCGGGTCGCTGACGAAGGTCGCCGGGGCGCTTCGCGACGCGGGGGCCGAGGGCATCCACGCCTGCTTCACGCACGCGGTTCTGTCGGGCCACGCCTGCTCGCTGCTTGAGGACTCGGAGATCGAGCGCGTGGTGACGACCAACACCATCCCGCTGCGCGACGACGCGTGCCGGTCGGAGAAGATAAACGTCTTGAGCATCGCGCCGCTTCTGGCGAAAGCGATCAAGTCGATCCACGAGGAGACGAGCGTCTCCTCGCTCTTCGTGTGAGGCACGGAGGGCAAAAACTTTGAGAGCCGTAAATAGTAAATCGTGAATAGTAAATCGTAGCTGAGAATCATTCAGCCTGAGCGGTCGCCGCCCAACGTCAGCGACGCTCAACCGCTATTCACGATTTACCATTCACGATTTACTGCTTTTAGGAGTGAATATGGCAGAGAGAGAAGCGATAACGGTGCGCGCGGAGCTGCGCGCGGGCCGCGGCAAGAACGACGCGCGGCGTTTGCGCGCGCGCGGCATGGTTCCTCTGACGGTCTACGGCGGGGGCGGCGAGACCGTGTCTGCCGCCGCGCCGCTCAGGGAGCTGGCCGCGATACTGCGCACGGAGTCGGGCCACAACACGGTCTTCACGCTCGACGTTGAAGGCGTCGGCGCGAGCGAGGTTCTGTTCCTCGACCGGCAGATTGACCCGGTGAAGGGTCGTCTCGTCCACGCAGACCTGCGACGGCTCGTGCAGGGCGAGGAGGTCGAAGTCACCGTGCGGCTCGAACTCGACGGCGAGCCGGCAGGCGTCAAGGAGGAGGGCGGCATCCTCGAACAGCTCCTGCGCGAGGTCGAGATTCGCTGCCGACCGGGTATCATCCCCGACGCGATCCACGCCGACGTCTCGGCGCTGAAAGTCCACGAGATGCTCCACGTCTCTGACCTCAAGGTCGAAGAGGGCGTCACCATCCTGACCGACCCGGAGACGGCGGTCGCCACGGTCGCCATCGTGCGCGAGGAGCAGGTCGAGGAGCGCACGCCGGAGGAAGAGGTGGCCGAACCGGAAGTCATCGGCAAGGGCAAGAAGGAAGAGGAAGGCGAGTAGCCAGTAGCCAGTAGTCAGTAGCCAGTAGGCTCCGCTCTGAGTGCGCCTTAGCCGGCACTCGAACGATTCGACCGATGAAGGTTTTTCTACTGACTACTGGCCACTGACTACTGACTACTGCTTCTCATGCTTATCGTCGGTCTGGGAAATCCCGGCGAGCGCTACGAGTGGACGCGCCACAACCTCGGCTTCATGCTCGTTGACATGCTGGCGCGACAGACGAACGCTCTGGTCAAACGCGCGGAGTGCCGCGCGCTCGTCGGTCGCGCGGAAGTCGAGGGGCGTGCGGTCGAGCTGGTCAAGCCGCAGACCTACATGAACCTGAGCGGCGAGTCGGTCGCGTGCCTCCTTCGCAAGCGCGCGGAGCTGAGGCCGGCAAGCGACCTCGTCGTCGTCAGCGACGACATCGCGCTCCCCTTCGGCTCGATGCGGCTCAGGCAGCGCGGCTCCAGCGGCGGGCAGAAGGGCTTGAAGAACATCATCTCGGTGCTCGGCACGGACGAGTTTCCGCGCCTCCGGATCGGCA
>JALZHC010000220.1:0-4252 GCA_030914105.1 Acidobacteriota bacterium | reverse complement strand
ATCAGGCCGGAGCACCCCGTGGCCGACACTTCGGGCTTCGTGCTCGAACGCTTCCCCGCGTCGCAGCGCGGCGAGGTCGAAAAAGTTTTAGAGCGGTGCGCCGAAGCGCTCCGCGCCGTCATCCGCGACGGCATTGACAAAGCGATGTCACAGTACAACGGTGATAAGTGATGAGTGATAAGTGATAAGAAAGAACTGGCAGCAGTTTCTTATCACTTATCACTCGTCACTCATCACTAAATTTCCTTCTTGCTTCAACCGACAGAGTTGAGGCTAGACAGCCAAGAGGAGGATTGTTTTGGCAGATAACAGAGTCTACGAAGTCGTCTTCATCGTCGACCCGGACACGTCCGAAGAAGACCTCACGCGCCTGACCGAAAGCCTGCGCGCCATCGTCACCGACCAGGGCGGCAACGTGACCAAGTCCGAGGTCATGGGTCGCCGCCAGCTCGCCTACAAAGTGGGTCGCAAGAACGAGGGCGTCTACGTGCTCTTCGAGATCGAGGGCACGGGGCGCGAGATCGCCGAGCTTGAGCGCCGCATGCGTGTGAGCGACCAGGTGCTGCGCTACCTGACGGTGCGCGTGGACGAGGATCGCCAGCGTGCCGAGAAGCTCAAGGCGCGTCGCGCGCGCAAGGCCGCCAAGCGTCCATTCGCCGGCGCATCGTCGGCTGGCGGAGGCCGCGGCGCGTCTGCGGCCCCGGCCCGTGGTGAGGAAGAGGAGGGCGCGTAAGAGGCGCGCCCCGTTCAGGCGTTACGGAACCAGAAGGGACTCGCGCGTCCGCCGCTTTCAGAGAGGACGCCGGCCCGCGTTGAAAGAGAGAAGAAAGCTATGTCGAGAAACTACGAGAGCCGCGAGCGCGACTTCGAGATGGAAGACGACGGCGTGCCCGCGGGACGACCCGCCGAGCGCGACCGCCGCGGCGGAGGGCGCGGACGCATGCGCCGACGCAAGGTCTGCCGCTTCTGCGCCGACAAGGTTGACATCATTGACTTCAAGGACGTGAAGCTCCTCCAGGGCTTCATCCCGGAGCGCGGCAAGATTCTGCCGCGCCGCATCTCCGGCGTCTGCACCGCGCACCAGCGGATGCTGGCCGAGGCCATCAAGCGCGCGCGCAACATCGCGCTGCTCCCGTACACCGCGGACTAAAAGGAGGGGATCGCTATCATGGCAACGACGACCGTACTTTTACGCGAGGACGTGGATCACCTCGGCGCGCGCGGCGAGATCGTGAAGGTCAAGGCGGGGTTCGCGCGCAACTACCTTCTGCCACGCAAGCTCGCGGTCGAGGCGACGCCCGGCAACGTCCGCCAGATCGAGGCCGAGCGCGCGGCACTCCTCAAGCGCGAGGCGCGCGAGCGCGCGAGCGCCGAGGCGCAGTCCGCTCAGATGAAAGACCTGCGCCTCAGCTTCGAGCGCAAGGTCGGCGAGCACGGCCTGCTCTACGGCTCCGTCACCGCGATGCACATCGCCGACGCGCTCAAAGAGAAGGGCTACGAAGTTGACCGCCGCCGCGTGCACCTCTCCGAGCCGATCAAGGAGACCGGCGAATATACCGTCAGCGTCCGCCTCCACCGCGATGTGACCGTCGAAATCCCCGTCACCGTCGCCGGCGAAGGCGGCGCGCAGACCACCGGCGCTGGCGAAGAGTCAGCCGAGGGCAAAGCCGCGAACGCGGGCGCGGAGAACGAAGCGAACGCGACCGAAGAGAACGCGGCTGCCGCGGAGAACGCATAAAGAAAATGATGAATGCGGAATGATGAGTGATGAATGAAGAGCAGTAGACAGGAGCCAGCATAAAGGCAACCGCTTTCCTACTGACTACTTCTTTTCATCCATCATTCCGCATCCCTCATTTTTTCCACAAGTGTGGAAAAACGGGCGCGTCAACGTGACTGTTTACGCGCCCGTTTGCTTGTAGTATAAAGGCGGCGGCGCGACCCCCTGCGCGCAGCTTCTTCTGCGACCGCGGAAGAAGGCGGCACAGCGTGGCGCGCCGTTTTCTTGTCCGCGCGAAGTCAGTTTTCCACAGTCGGTTTCAGTCGTCCGCAGGCCAAGCTCCCGATGGCTACTTACCCCGTAGACTCGACACGCGAACAGATGTTAGAGCGCCCGCTGCCGCACAGCGCGGAAGCTGAGCGCGCAATCCTCGGCGCAATCGTCCTCGACAACTCGTTCGTCAACCAGGCCGTCGAACTTCTCCGCCCCGAAGACTTCTACATCCGCGCACACCAGTTCGTCTTCCGCGCGATGATCGCGCTCTCCGAGCGCGGCTCCGAAATCAACCCCATCCTTCTCGGCGAGGAGCTGCGCCGCGAAGGCGCGCTCGAACAGACCGGCGGCATCGCCTTCATCTCTGAGTTGACCTACGGCCTGCCGCACTTCACAAACGTCGCGGCCTACGCCGAGGTCGTCCGCGGCAAGTCTCTGATGCGCCAGCTCGTCCGCGTCGCCAACAAGGTGACGAGCGAGGCGCTCGAAGAGGAGGACGACCCGGAAGTCATCCTCGACCACGCCGAGCAGATGATCTTCGCGCTCGCCGACGAGCGCACCCGCCAGGGCTTCGCACACATCAAGCCGGTCGCCGTCCAGCTCCTCGAAAAGGTCGAGGAGATGTCGGGCCGCTCCGTCATGCTCACCGGCCTCACCACCGGCTTCACGGAGCTGGACACGATGACCTCCGGCCTCCAGCCCTCCGACCTCATCATCATCGCCGCCCGCCCCTCGATGGGGAAGACGAGCCTCTGCCTGACGCTGGCGCAGAACGCGGCGATTCAGGTGGGCGCGGTCGTCGCCATCTTCTCTCTGGAGATGTCGAAGGAGTCTCTGGTGATGAGGATGCTCTGCTCGGAGGGGCGCGTGGATGCGCATCGGTTCCGCAGCGGGTACCTTTCGCGCGACGAGTGGGCGCGGCTCGCGGGCGCGCTGGGCACGCTCTCGGACGCGAAGATTTTCATTGACGATACGCCGGGCATCTCTGTGCTTGAGATGAGAGCGAAGGCGCGGCGGCTCGCGTCCGAGCAGAAGCGGCTCGACCTCATCGTCGTGGACTACCTGCAACTGATGTCCGGCTCCTCGCGCCGTGTGGAATCGCGGCAGCAGGAGGTCTCGCAGATTTCGCGCGAGCTGAAAGGTCTGGCGAAGGAGCTGAACGTGCCGCTCGTCGCCCTCTCGCAGCTCTCGCGCGCGCCCGAAACGCGCGGCGACCACAAGCCGCAGCTCTCAGACCTCCGCGAGAGCGGCTCAATCGAGCAGGACGCAGACCTCGTCGGCTTCATCTTCCGAGAGGAGCAGTACAACCGCACGGAGGAGAACGCGGGACTGGCGGAACTCATCATCGCCAAGCAGCGCAACGGCCCCACGGGCACGGTGAAGCTCGCCTTCCTGAAGGAGTTCACGCGCTTCGAGAACATGTGGCGGGAGTGACGCCGCGGCTTGAGTTTCGCCGCCCCGGCGTCGAAGGAAGTCATCCACGAAACCACACTCAGCTTCACGAAGAAGGCACAAGAGTATCGGTGTTCCTTGAGCGTTCGGTTCCTTGAGCGTTCGTGGCACTTTCATGTGACTCCGTGTACCTTCGTGGATGGTTCCTTTTCGGTCTCCGGCGTCGAACTCGTGCCGGTGGCCGCAGGGCTTTCCGGCAGTCGTTGTTTTGTGGGAGACTCTGGTTAAAGGTGTGCACATCTAAAGTTAAAAATAGTGTGACGGACGATGAGTGAGTTCGAGCTTGAAGGGCGGCGACCGACGTGGGCCGACATAGACCTCGACGCGCTGGCGTCGAACTTCCGCGCGGTGCGCGCGAGGGTCGGTGCGGGCGTGGCTGTGATGGGCGTCGTGAAGGCCGACGCATACGGGCACGGGGCGGCGGAGTGCGCGCGCAGGCTCGCGGCGGAGGGCGCGGAGTGGTTCGGCGTGGCTTCGGCGGAGGAGGGCTTCGCGCTGCGGCGTGCGGGGATTGCACAGCCCGTCCTGAGCTTCGGCGGCTTCTGGCGCGGGGAGGCCGGAGAGTGCCTGCGGCAGAAGGTCGTGCCGGTCGTCTACAGGCTCGACATAGCGGAGGAGCTGGACGCGGCGGCGCGCGCAGCCGGCGTGGTCGCAGAAGCGCACGTAGAGGTTGACACGGGGATGGGCCGTCTCGGCGTGCGATACGACGAGGCGGCGGAGTTCGCCGAAAGGCTTCTCGCCTTCCGGCACTTGCGCGTCGGCGGCGTGATGACGCACTTCGCGGCGGCTGACGAGCCGCGCCGCGAC
>JALZHC010000219.1 GCA_030914105.1 Acidobacteriota bacterium | reverse complement strand
CTCGAACGATAGCCGCCCGCGCAGATGACTGCGAGCGGGCGCGCGCGGTCGAGTCCGGCGGCCTCTTCGGCGAGGCGCGGGCCGAGCGGAGAACTCTCTGCGCGCGGCGCGTGGCCCGAGGCGTACTCGGCGGGGCGTCGCACGTCGAGCAACTGTAGCTCCGGCTGCTCATCCAGCATGCGTCGCAGCTCGGAGACTGTGACCTGCGGCACCTGGCCTAAGTCGAAGCCTGCCTCGCGCCAAGCCTCGACGCCTCCGCGCAGGTAGCCGCGCACCGTCTCGTGGCCGACGCGCGCGAGCCGCGTGACGGCCTCGTCCACCTGCTCGTCGTCCGCGGCCACGAGGATGATCGGCGAGCCGAGCGGGATGAGCGCGCCCGCCCACGAAGCGAACTGCCCCCCAAGCCCGACGTTCAGAGCGCCGGGCACGTGGCCCGCGCCGAACTCTGCCGCCGCGCGCACGTCGAGGACGACGTAGCCGAGGTTCGCGTAAGCGGCGACCTGCTGCGCCAGGAGCGCGGAGGGTCGCGGAAGCTCCGCGAGCGGCGTCGCGCCCACGCGGTTGATGGCGGCGTCGGCGGGGAAGTAGGCGGGCGCTTCCGGCAGGTCGTTCGTCATCATGCGGACGAACTCGTCCTTCGGCATCGGCGCGAGCGCGTAGTTGAAGCGGCGCTGCTCGCCGATGGTCGAAGAGGTCTCCTTCGAGATGTTGCGCCCGCACATCGAGCCTGCGCCGTGCGCGGGCCAGACTTCGACCGAGTCGTCGAGCTTCAGGAGCTTGCCGTGCAGGCTCTCGTACATCTGCGCGGCCATCGCCTCCGGCGTGAAGCCGCGCGCGCCCGCGAGGTCTGGCCGGCCAACGTCGCCGATGAAGAGCGTGTCGCCGGTGAGAACCTTCTGAGGTTCGTCGGAGACTTCCGTGTCAATGATGACGACCGAGATGCTTTCGGGCGTGTGGCCCGGCGTCTCAAGGAAGCGCAAGACGACCTGTCCGACCTTCAGCTCGTCGCCGTCGCGCACGGCCCGGTGAGGAAAGCGCGCGCCGGCCTCCGCGCTGAAGACGATCTCGGCACCCGTGCGCGCGGCCAGCTCGCGGTGTCCGCTCACGAAGTCCGCGTGCAGGTGAGTCTCGACGACGTACTTGATCTTCAAGCCGTGGCCTTCGGCCTCGGCGACGTACTGGCCCACGTCGCGCTGCGGGTCGACGACCGCGGCCTCGCCTTCGGAACCGACGAGGTAAGAGGCGTGCGCGAGGCAGCCGAGGTAGAACTGTTTGAAGTACATGATGCTTCGGCTCCTGTCGGAAGTGCGTTCGGATTAAAGACGGGCCGGGGCCGTGCGACGTACTCTCGGCGGGCGCGTCGGCCCGCGCGGGCGCTCGCTCCGCCGCGTCTGAATTCTATTCTTCCCGCCGTTTTAGAGCAATTTACGACCGCCGGGCGCGGACGCGGGCACGCTCGGCTGTGCCGTCTGGCGCGTGCGGAATGCTGTTTGCCAAGCCATAGTGGCGTGCCGCCATCAGCGGGTCGGGGCGCGTCTCTTCGGACGAGCGCGCCGGCGAAGCCGCAAACATTAAAATGCACGCGCCGCCTTTGTCCGCCGAGAGCCTGCGGCGGCGCGGCGCGTCCCCGAGTCGGCGGATTAAGACAGAAGGACAAAACTTAACCGGAGAGGAATGAAGATGCTCAAGGTGTTCACTCGAATCGGCCCCGCGCTGCTCGCCCCGGCGCTGCTTATCTTCGCCGCGGCGTCCGCCTGCGCGCAAGGCTCTCAAGAAGTAAGACCGACGCCGGACGTGCCCGACCCCGCTCGTGTGGCGGCCACGAACGGCGCGCAGAAACAGCGCGACGCAGAAGCCGCTCGCGCGAAAGGCAGACGCGCGCCGCTCACAGCCGACCAGAAGGTCAAGCGCTCGCTGCGCTCGGCCTTCCTGCGCCCCGCGCCCTACCTGTTGAGCGCGTTCAATGCGGGCATCACCGAGTGGCGCGAGGACAAGCCCGCCGGCAAGACCACGGGCGACGAGATTGCCGACTGGGGTTCGCGCGCCGCGCGCAACTTCGCCACGCGCAGCACGTCAACCTTCTTCTCGTCCGGCGTCTACCCGGCGCTCTTCAAACAAGACCCGCGCTACGACCCCTCGCAGAGCAAGAGCGTCGGGCGGCGCGCGCTCCACGCCGCGAGCCGCGTCTTCGTCACGCGCGGCGACGATGGGAGCCTTGAGCCGAACTACTCGCGCTTCGCCGGACAGTTCACTTCGAGCGCGCTTTCGAACCTCTGGGAGCGCAGCACGCCCGGCCACGACCGCATCGGCACCGACGCCACGCTCCGACGCTTCGAGAGTTCCTTCATCTCCGGCGCGCTCACCAACATCATCTTCAAGGAGTTCGGCCCGGACATCAAGAGGATTTTCCGGCACTGAAAAAAGCAGAGGTTAGAGGTTAGGGGCTAGAGGTTAGTAGTCGCGCTCGCCGCGCCGCTCGTTCGTTACGGGCGGCGCGGTTTTTAATCGGCGGCTTCGGCGTCTGCCGGCTTCTCGGTTCGGCGTCCGCCACCTTGTCAGCTCGGCGCCTGCCGACCCGTTCAGTGTGGCGGCGGCTCGCGTGTGCGCCGCGTCGCGCGTCACTGGCGTGCGCGTCGGCGCGTGTGCGCGACGCGTGCGCGCGGGACGAGAGAGGAGGAGAGTGCGGCGGGGTCGTGCGCAATCTCTTTGAGCGCGCTCTGGCGCGCGGTCTCCTGTCCGGCGCTCGCAGACCAGACGACCAGCACGGCGCAGACCATCGAGAGTATGGTGAAGAGGGTTGCCACACGCGTGAAGGCGTAGCGCCCGGCGTTCAGGGAGGCGACGGTCGAGGCGAAAGGCTCGCTGTCGTCCGACGGATTGACGCGGCGCTCCGGCTCGACGCTTCGCTCAAGCGTGCGGCGCGCTTCCGCCGCGCTCGCGGAACGCTGCGCGGGGTTCTTGGCGAGCAGGCCGTGGACGGCGATGGCGAGGCGGCGCGGCACGTCGGGCCGAAATGCCAGAAGCGGCGGGGGCTGAACGGTCGCCTGCTTGACGAGCACCGCCGACGAGAGCACGTCCACGAAGGGGGGACGGCCCGCGAGCATCTCGTAGAGCAGGACGCCGACGCTGTAGAGGTCTGAGGCGGCCCCGACCCTCTGGCCGAGACACTGTTCGGGCGACATGTAGCGCGGCGTGCCGATGACGAGGCCCGACTCGGTGGTCGCGTGCGTGCGCGTCACTTCGGTCGAGCTTTGCAAGACCTTCGCGATGCCGAAGTCTAAGACGCAGACGCCGCGCTCGTTGATGATGATGTTCGAGGGCTTGAGGTCGCGGTGGACGATTCCGAGCGCGTGCGCTTCGGCGAGCACGTCGCAGATTTCCGAGGCGACGCGCACGGCACGCTCCGGCGCGAACGTGCCCTCACGCGCCAGAGTCTCGGCCAGGGTCGCCCCCTCGACGTACTCCATGACGATGAAGGGCCGCCCGTCGGCCAGATGCCCGGCGTCGAAGATCATCGCCGCGCGCGCGTGCCGGAGTCGTGCCATCGTCCGCGCCTCGCGCATGAAGCGGTCGGCGATTTCGGGGTCGGCGGCAAACTCCTGTTTCAGGATTTTGATGGCGACGGGGCGTTCTAATCCGAGGTGCGAGGCGCGGTAGACCGTGCCCATGCCGCCCCTGCCGATTTCACACTCGACGCGGAAACGGCCCGCGATGATCTGGGGGGTGTCCATCCTTGTGACCCTCTCGTTCGGGAAAGAAGGCCGCTACGGAGGCGCGCTCGTTCTCGTTCTATGCGGGGCAGCAGAGAAAGAAAGGCGTATCCGAACGGGGTTGCGGTGAAACTTTACTTCGCTTGTCTTTGGTTTGCGGGGAGAACCCGTAAGCCCGGCTCTGCAGACGTGGCCGGGCAGCGGAGAGTTTAGCACTTCTGCGCGGGCGCGCAAGGTTTTTCCGACGGGGCAAGCCGGTCAGTGTCTCCCGCGGTGGCGGAAGGCACTGACCTCTACATCCAAGCACAGTCCTTCGGCTTACGGCGCGGGCGTGAAGCCCGTGAGCGGGTTGCCGTAGAAGGCTTCGGTCTTCCAGGCGGCCTTGTCCCACTGCCCGTCCTGGTCGCCGATGATCTGGACGGGGACGATGAGGCGGTCGGTGCCGAGCTTGTTCGCGGCGGCGAGGCTCGTGTCGAGCTTGCCGTCGGGCTGGACGGTGAACTTGATGGAGCGCGCCAGGTGGTTGTTCCAGAGCACCTTGACCTCGTACTCGCCGGGGGCCTTGTTGAGCTGGTACATCTCGCCGAACATGCCCGGCCCCTCGCCCGTCCTGTCCCAGGCGCGCACGCTCAGGAAGGTGCAGCGCACGCGCGCCCACTTCGCCTTCTGCGGCGCGGCCTTCTCGTCCACGTAATTCGTGGTGCCGTTCTCCACGTCGGGCTCGCAGCTCGGCTTGCCGACCTGATCGCCGTCGTAGAAGATTTTGCCGACCTCCTTGCCCTGATAGAAGAGGTGCGGGTCGAAGCGCACGGCCTCGCCGCGCACCCAGAAGGAGACGTTGAGGATGGGCTTGTCCCAGCCCTTCAGTTCGTCGGGCATGTAGTAGACGTAGCCGATGGGCAGGTTCCAGTCGTGGTCGACGTAGTAGACGAAGTGGTTGGCGAACTTGCCGGTGGCGATCTCGTTGGAGTGCACCTTGGCGACCTTCGCCTTGCCCGTGAAGAGCGTCACGTCGCCGCCGGCCAGCTCGTTGCGCATCTTGATGGCGAAGGTGAAGGGGCCGGTGTAGACGCTCGCCTTCTCTTCGGGGACGCCGTCGCGGCTGCCGCACTCGGTCTTCCACCAGCGGCCGGCCTGCGTCTCCCCGGTGGGGCAGTCGAACTTCACGGCTGGCGCGCCGGGCACGGTGTACTCTACGTAGAGCTGGCTCCCGCTCGGGATGGGGCCGTTGACGCGGTAGGTGATCTGCGGCACCCAGCTCCAGGTGTCGTAGTTGCCCTTGTAGGAGCCGTAGGTGAAGGCCGTCAGTTGCACCGAGTCTTTGGCGATGGTCGGCTGATCCTGCCTCGCGGCAGAGGCCCCGACCGAGAGCAGCGCGCAGACGAACGCCAGCGACAGAAGCGCGAGAGCCGAAGTGAACTCGATCCGTTTTCTCAAGGCACACCTCTTTATTGTTCCGCGGTCTTCGTTTTCCAACGCGGCGTGGAGAGCCACGCGGCAGAGAGCCTGAGCAGTTGCAGCGTCGCGCTCGTCGCGCAGAAGCCCCAGAGCAGGCCCGTGATTAAGCGGCGCGCGTTGTTGCCGTCGCCGTGCGTGAGGATGGCGTGCAGAACGTCGAGCGGGACGAGCAGAGAGAGCAGGAGGCAGGGCAGGAGCGGCGGGACTCTCTTCTTCGCCAGCAGCCAGCAGAAGAGCACGAGTGCGCCGAGGAAGATTCCCGTGCAGCGCCAGCAGAGCGGGAGCTGGACGCCGAACAGGTGCGGCGAGCGCTCAGGGAGCTGTTGACAGAACCAGCTCCCTGCGTACATCAGTGCGCGGTAAAGCACGGACACCGAACTTCCGAGACCTCGCGCGCGCCCTCGCCGACGCGCGCCCTTTCATCCCCGGCGACTACTTGAAGAGGATCGGCTGGAACTGTCCGCCCGAAGCCTTCGCCGCCTCGTCCCAACTGTGAATCGCGGCGGCGACGTTCGCCAGCGGCAGGAAGATGAAGAGGCACGTGCCGATGCCGAGCGTCACGAAGGCGATGATGAACATGATCACCCAGAGCACGATGTAGGCGGCCAGGATGCCGAGTCCGAGTCCGGCCTTTCCGGGCACGAACAGCAGCCCGATGCCCGGCACGATCAGGCTGACGATGGCCGGGATGGCCGGGTGCATCTGCTGGCTTCCGCCCGCGCCCGGCGGCTGGTAGACGTTCTGCGGCGGGTTGTAAGTCGGGTAGGCCGTGGGCGGCGTCTGCGGGGGCGTGTAGCCGCCCGACTGGTAGCCCGGTTGCTGCGTCTGCTGCTGCTGGCCGAGGTCTCCGCTCTGACGCCAGGATTCGGGGGCGGGGGCGGTCGGCAGCGTCGTGCCGCACTTCACGCAGAAGCGAGTCCCCTCGACGTTATCTGCTCCACAGGAAGGGCATGCGATCATCTTTCTCTCCTTATTACACCTCGGCCTTCGGGCGACGCCGCGCACGTGCGGCATGCCTCCGAGGCGCGTCCGTTCAATGCAAAAATTTTCGGGTCAAGCCGGAACAGTTTCTCGGCGGATGCCTAAGCCCCGCGAGCGGTCACAAGTCTTTCTCACAAACGAAGGAAAAAGTAAAGAGGAGACGGTGATAAGTGATGAGTGATAAGTGATAAGAGGAGTCTCGGAG
>JALZHC010000218.1 GCA_030914105.1 Acidobacteriota bacterium | reverse complement strand
GTCGGCTACCGCGTCACGCTCCTGGACGACCGCGCGGACTTCGTCGCGCGCGAGCGCTTCCCCGAAAGTGGAATCGAGCTGGTCGCCGCGCGGAACTGGACTGACCCGCTCAGGGAGATAATCGGCAACGGGCGCGGCGTCCACGTCGCGGTCGTCACGCGCGGGCACAAAGAGGACGAAGAGTGCATGAGGGCCGTGCTCGCGGCGCGACCCGACTACGTCGGCATGATCGGAAGTAAGCGGCGCACGAACATCGTGCTCGCGCGTCTGCGCGAGTCGGGCTTTGACGAAGAGCTGCTCGGCGAAGTGCGCGCGCCCATCGGCCTCGACCTCGGCGCGGTCTCGCCCGAAGAGGTCGCGCTCTCCGTCCTCGCCGAGATCGTCGCGCACCGCCGCGGCGGCACGGGCCGCCCGCTCTCCGCCTGGCGTCGCGGGTGAACTCTCCCGGCCCGCGCCGCGTGTGAACTCCCGCCCTCGGAGTCCCGTCAGACAATCATGGCGCGCGTCTTCAAAACCAGGCTCGGCAAAATCTGTGCGGCGCTGGCCGTCGCCCTCTCCCTTCTCTTCGCGCTCGGCGTGTGGGCCTTCTGGCTTGAGCCGGCCTCGATCACCGTGCGGCGCGTGCATCTGGAGGTTCCTTCGTGGCACGCGGAGCACAGCGGGCTGAAGATCGCCGTGCTCACAGACCTGCACGTCGGCTCGCCGCACATGGGCCTCGCGAAACTCCGCCGCGTCGTCGAGCACACGAACGACGAGCGCCCCGACATCATCATCCTGCTCGGAGACTTCGTCGTCGGCGGGCGCGACCACAAGGGCGGCGTCCTCGGCGGCAGCTTCGTCGAGCCGGAGCCGATTGCGGCGGAGCTGAGAGCTTTGCGCGCGCCGCTCGGCGTCTACGCAGTCCTGGGCAATCACGACTGGTGGTTCGACGGCGAGCGTGTCGCCGCCGCGCTGCGCGGGGCCGGCGTTAAGGTGCTTGAGAATCAGGCGGTGAGAGTCGAGAGCGGGGGCCGTGGGTTCTGGCTGGCCGGCGTCGCAGACCTCTGGACGCGCCGGCCCGACATCGCGGGCGCGCTCGGCCAGGTCGAGGGCGGCGACCCCGTCCTTCTGCTCACGCACAACCCGGACATCTTCCCGGACGTGCCCGCGCGCGTCAGCCTCACGCTCGCCGGGCACACGCACGGCGGACAGGTCAACCTGCCGCTCGTAGGCCGCCCAGTCGTGCCGTCGCAGTTCGGGCAGAGATACGCGATGGGCCACGTCGTCGAGCAGGGCCGCCACCTCTTCGTCAGCGGCGGCATCGGCACGAGCATCATCCCCGTCCGCTTCCGAGTCCCGCCGGAAATCATCATCCTGACTTTGAGCGAAGAGGGCAGCGCGCGTTGAGCGTCGCCGGGGCGGGCCGCAGAGACTGCCTGCCTCAGTCCGCCGGGGCGTTGAGGCCGACGCCGGCGGGTTCGACCGCGGCGGCGCGCGCTTCGAGCCGACGGCGACGGCGGCCCATCGCGAAGCCGTGCGCGAACTGTATGGGCGCGATGAGCCAGTAGACCATGCCTGAGAGGAGGACATGGCGCGTGCCGCCGAAGACCGCGATGGCGACCGAGAGCGCGCCGACCGAGACCATCAGCGCGTTCTCCTGAAGCCACATGCGCGTGTCGAAGGTCTCAAGCTCGTTCAAGGCGAGCGCGCGGCGGCGGCGGTAGGCGTGCAGGTAGAGCAAAGTGAAGATGAGGAAGACGGCGGCGAAGCCCGCGCCGTAGACGGCGAACATCGTCGGCACCTGCTCGACGCGCACGGCGGGCACGACCTCGCCCGCGTGCGTCTCGACCGCCGCGCCGAAGCCCATCAGGGCGTTGACGATGAGCGTCCAGACGAACTTGAGCGGGTAGACGTAGAAGAGGACGACGAAGAGCAGGCAGGCGTTCATCCAGACCGTGAAGTTGTCGTTGAGTCCGTAGCGGCGGAAGAACTTGTACTGCACGAACCAGACGTGGAAGAGCATCGCGAAGGTGATGGCGAAGGCAAGGAAGCCGCGCATCGTCACCAGCAGCTCGTCGAAGGTCTTCGGCACTTCGAGCGAGACGACCAGCAGCGTGACGGCAAACGCGATGACCGCGTCCGAGAGCGCCTCGATGCGCGCGACCTCTCCCAGCCCGCGCAGGCGAAAGCCGCGCTGCACCCCGACCTCTCTCTTTGAAAGACTCTCGCGGATCATCGTCGCTCCTTGCGGTTTCGCCGGGACGCAGGCATTTTAGGTGTGTCGCCGCCGCGCACGAAGCTTCGCGCGCGGCGGCGTGCATTATTCACGTTCCCGTCATTCCTGGCAAGACTCATGGCGACGGCCCGAACCCAGACTCGACCGAGACAAACGAAGCGCGGCGCGGAGATGTTCCGCGCGCTCGCGCACCGCAACTTCCGCCTGTTCTGGACGGGCGCGTTCCTCTCGAACGCGGGCACGTGGATGCAGTCGGTCGCGCAGGCCTGGCTCGTGTTGCAACTGACGAACTCCGGCACGTGGCTCGGCGTGGACAACTTCATGGCGACCTCGCCGGGCCTGATCCTGACGCTCGTCGGCGGCGTCATCGCCGACCTCGTTGACCGCAAGCGCCTGCTCATCTACACGCAGGCCGTGGCGGGGCTGGCGGCGCTCGTGTTGACGGTTTTGATCGTGACCGGCGCGGTCAGAATCTGGTCGGTGCTCGCGCTCACCTTCGTCACGGGCTGCTGCTGGGCCGTCTCCTCGCCCTCTTACATGGCGCTCACGGTTGACCTCGTCGAGCGCGAAGACCTGGCGAACGCCATCGCGCTCAACTCGACGCAGTTCCAGCTCGCGCGCGTCATCGGCCCGGTGGCCGCCGCCCTGACCATCCGCGCGTTCGGACTCTCCGGGTGCTTCCTCGCCAACGGCCTCTCCTACGCGGCCATCGTCGCGGCCCTCTCGCAGGTGCGCTTCGAGAGGCCGGGGCGCACGCAAGGCGCGGCGACGGGCGAGACGGAAGCAGCCGGGACGGCGGCAAATCGCGCGGCGGTAAACGATACGACGGCAAACTACACGACGGCGGACGGGAGTGCGGCAGGCGAGGCAGAGACAGTCGAGGCAGAGGCAGTCGCGACTGCGGCAGACGCGGCGTCGGCGAAGGCCGAAGTGGAAGCGCGGCGCGTGGGCGGGCCGGCGTCGCTCGGTGCGGGGCGCGCGCTGACCGACAGGCGCGCGATGTGGAGCGACCTGGTCGAGGGCTTCCGATACGTGCGCGGGCGACCGCGCGTTGGAACTTTGCTGCTGTGCTCCGCCGTGGTGAGTCTGTTCGGCACGCCGTACATCGTGCTCGCGCCGCTGTTCGCGCGCAACGTCTACGGGTGGGGCGAGACGGGGCTTTCGCTGATGATGGGGACGGCGGGCGCGGGCGCGCTCATCGGCGCGCTGACTCTGGCCTACCTCGGCGACTTCCGGCGCAAGGGCTGGTTCGTCCTCGCCAGCTCTTTTTCGGGCGGGACATGCATCGTCGGCTTCGCGCTGGTGCCGCAGGCGACGTTGGCGCTGCCGCTGTTCTTCGCCGTCGGGTTCTCGATGGTCTCGTTCTTCGCCGTCGGCAACACGCTCATGCAGCAGCTCGTCACAGACGAGATGCGCGGGCGCGTGATGAGCATGTGGATACTGACCTTCATCGGCACGATGCCCTTCGGCAGCTTCCTCTCCGGCGCTGCCGCCGACCGCTACGGCCCGCGCCCGACGCTCGCCGCTTGCGGTCTCGTCATCGTCCTCTTCGTCCTCACGATGGCCCTGCGCAACCCGCGCCTGCGGGAAATCTGAAAAAGTTAGAGAGGTCAGCACGCGCTGAAAGTGAAAGGGCCGCACGCGCGGCGGCGCGCGGCCCTTTCGTGAAAAGGCTCGGCGGTCGGCGACTCACCTGAACCTGAAGTTGGCGCGGTGGATGCTGCCGTCGCTCAACTGAACTACGAGCTGGCGACAGGTTCCGGCCCACGACGGGTCTGTCTTCCACACGTAGACATACTGGTCGGTCGTCGGGTCGTAGCTGAGACTGCTGTTGCCCGCCGTCAAGGTGTCTTCGAGGACGCTCGCGGTGGCGGACGCGTCGCAGTCTATCGGGCCGGAGGAGGGCGAGTTCGGCGCGAAGATGCCGAGGCCCTTGTTCCCGCTCAAGCTGAACTTGATGGGGATGGCGCGGCCCGCATTGACGACGTTGAAGGCCGGCAGGTTGGCGACCGGCGAGAAGAAGCCGGTGAAGTTATAGAGCACCGTCACGTGGAAGCTGCACGTGTTGGCCAGGTGGCCGTCCGACGCCGTGGCGTTGACCGTGGTCTGCCCGACGTTGAAGACCGAGCCTGACGCGGGGCTGCTCGCGACCGTCACGCTCGCAGAGCAGTTATCGCTGGCCGTCACCGCAGGGTAGCTCACGACCATCGAGGTGGCCGAAGAGTTCGGCGGCAGCGTGACGAAGAGATCAGCCGGGCAGGAGATCGAGGGCGGCGTCGTGTCTGCGACGTTGACGGTGCGCGTGGCCGAGACCGTGTGCGCGCCGTCGGAGGCCGTGTAGTTGAGCGTATAAGTGCCCGGCGTGTTCGGGTCAACCGTGCCCGAAGTGTTGACGGTCAGGTTGCCGGCGCAGGTGTCGGTCGCGGTCGCGCCCGGATCGTTGAAAGGGCTGTGGCACTCAACCGTCAGAGGGTTCGCGCCGTTGAGCTGGATGGAGGGTACGGTGGTGTCAGCGATGTTGACCAACACGTCGTCGGTGTCCGAG
The DNA here is from genome assembly GCA_030914105.1 of Acidobacteriota bacterium. Taxonomy (GTDB): domain Bacteria; phylum Acidobacteriota; class Blastocatellia; order Pyrinomonadales; family Pyrinomonadaceae; genus QHXN01. The sequence goes on along the minus strand of JALZHC010000218.1, from coordinate 1,600 downwards.
CCTCCGCCCGTGTCCGTGACCGTCAGAGTGATCGTGTGCGACCCCGTGGACAGAGAGACCGTGAGCGGCGAGCCTGTGCCGAGCAGGTTCGCGCCCTCGCTCCACGAGTAGGAGTTGATGGTGCCGCTGCCGGCTGTGGAGGCCGAGCCGTTGAGCGTGACGGAAGTCGCCCCGCCCGTGCATTCGAGGTTCTGGTCTATGCCCGCGTTCGCCAAGGGCGCGGCGGCGGTGCCGAACTTCTCGACGCGGTCGTCTAAAGCATCGACGACGTAGTAGGCGGTGCCGGCTGCGTCCGTCGCCACGCCTTCGGGCGAGTTGAACTGGCCGTCGCCTGTGCCAAGGCTTCCGCAAGACTCGATGAAGGCACCGGCGGTCGAGAATTTTTCGATGCGGTTGTTGCCCGTGTCGGCCACGTAGACGGTGCCCGCGCCGTCGATGGCGACCGCCTGCGGCGCGCTGAACTGCGAGTCGCCGCTGCCGGTCGTCCCCCACTTTCTGAGGAACGTCCCCGACGTGTCGAAGACCTGTATCCGGTCGTTGCCCGTGTCGGCGACGTAGATGTTGTCGGACGAGTCAATGCCGATGCCCTGCGGCCCTTTGAGCTGCCCGTCGCCTGAGCCGTTCGTCCCCCACTTGGAGAGGAACGTGCCCGTGGAGGAGAACTTCTGTATCCGTTGGTTGTTCTGGTCGGCGACGTAGACGTTGCCGGAGGAGTCAACGGCCACACCGCAGGCGTTGAGGAACTGCCCGTTGCCGCTGCCCTGTGCGCCCCACGAATTTTGAAACACGCCGCTTGCGTTAAATCTCTGCACCAGCCCCGTCGTCCGGTCGGGCGACGAGTCGGTCACGTAGATGTCGCCCGAAGGGCCCAAGGCGATCCCGTAAGCGTTGACGAAGCCGCCGCCTGTCTCGCCGGGCGTGCCGAACTGCGAGAGGTAGTTGCCGCCGGAGTCGAACTTCTGTACGCGGTTGCCGTTCGACTCCGCGACGTAGACGTTGCCGGCGCTGTCAACCGCGATTCCCCTCGGCGTCTGGAACTGCCCGTTGGCCGGGCCGGTGCTGCCCCAGGAGAAGAGGAAGTTGCAGGAGGCGGACGCCGCGCCCGCCCACACAGAGAGTGCGGCGAGCGGCGCCAGGGCGAGCACGGCCCAGCGGTACCTCCTCCGGCGCGGAGCGGGGTTCTGGGTGGTAGGGCGGCGTAAATGTCGGGGATGTGATCTCATTTAAAGTCTCCTTTCCCTCTGGGAGGGCGGTAGAGTGTGGGCGCGCAGACGGCAGGGCAGACCGCCAGCGCGAGACGAAGTTTCGTTCAAAGGAAGTCCGGGCGGCGGCGACTTCAAAAGGGGCGTGAACCGCCGTCAACTTAACGACGGGAAGCCTGCCTCAAGCCCGACAATGAGTGCGGGAGAAGATATGCCCGCGCGCGCTTTGGTGTCAACGGCGAGGGCGAGGCCGTCCGGTGCGAGGCAGTCGGAGTGGGCTGGCGCGAGGCTTATGAAGTGGGTGGGCGCGAGGCTTACGGATGCGTCGGCGTGTAGTCGGCGGGGCATCACTGCCGCGTGCCTTCGTCGCGCAGAACTCTTTCGAGCGGCGTCAGGCC
>JALZHC010000802.1 GCA_030914105.1 Acidobacteriota bacterium | reverse complement strand
CGCTTCCGCGCCCGCGCTCGCATACCTCGGCTCGGTCTACGCCGAGCGCGGGCAGTACGCGCAGGCCGTCTCGTTCTACGAGCGCGCCATCGCCGCCGGCCCCGGCCTCGCAGTCCCCTACTACCTCGCGGCGGACGCGCTCCTCAAGCAGCCCGAAGTGGACGCGGCGCGCATCCGGAAGTACCTCGCGCGCGCCGTCGAGATCGAACCGGACTTCGCCTCGGCCCACCTCGCGCTCGCGCGCCTCGACGTGCGCGCCGAGCGCTGGCCGGAGGCCGCCGCCGAGTTCGAGCGCGTCATCCGCCTCGACCCGCAGTCGGCGGAGGCGCACTACCAGCTCGCGCGCGTCTACGTCCGCCTCAAGCGGACGCAGGAGGCCGAGCGCGAGCTGGCCGCCTTCAAACAACTGAGCGACGCGCAGAAGCAGAGGCGCGAGACAGACCGGCGCGAACTGCTCCGCCGCCTCGCCGACGTGCGCTTCTGACGAGAGGGCTTGCGCTTCGAGCCGAGGAACAGACTTCCCATTTTGATCGGACAGACGAGCTTCCCCATTCGACCGGCAGGGACACCGGCATGAAAACACTCGCGACCATTCTGGCAGCGCTCTCAGTCTCGCTGCTCGCCGCGGCCCGCGCGCCGCAGCCCGCGCCGCAGCCCGCACAGCAGCCGGCCTACGAACAGTGGGAGGACGGCTTTAACGGCGTCGCGCTCGACGAGTCGAAGTGGGAGCGCTTCACTTTCGAGGGCGCGGGCGGGGGCAAGGTCGAAGTCAAAGACGGCGAGGTTCGCATCCGCAGCGTGAACGGCACGCGCGCCGGCATCAGGACGCGGCAGGCTTTCTCAGCCGACAACTTCAGCGTCGAGGCTAAAGTCGCGCGGGTCGGGCCGCAGGTGCTCACGCCCGGCGACCGTGAAGCGCCGCTCGGCTTCGCCGCGCTGACGATTCTCTTTGACGGCGCGGGCCGCAACCGCGTCGAGTGGATTCTGACGAGCGAGGGCACGCTCGAAGCCTGGTCGGTCGTGGACGGTCGCAGCGAGCGGCTCGACAATCGCAAGCTCGGCACGAAGATGAAGAACCCCGTGCTCGGCCTCGTCCGCCGCGGCGACGAGTTCCTCTTCGTCATCAACGCGCCCGACGGCCCGGCGGAGGCGGCGCAGGTCGGTCTGCGCAAGACGATCAGGAACCTGCCGCGCACCTTCCACGTCATGCTCTACGGCTTCGGCTCCTCGGAGAACGACTGGGACGCCGTGCGCGTCGTGACGCTGAAGTGAGGGCTTGATGAGTGACGATGCCGAAGACCCGGTGGGCGAGATGCACAAGCGGCGCACGACGCTTGAGGATGGGCGCTACCTGATCTACTACACGTTCGGCGACGGGCCGGGCGCGGCGCGCTCGTCTGTTGGCAGCGGGCCGTGCGAAAGCCGCGAGGCCGAGTCGAAGCCTGAGCCTGCCGCGCCGCGCGCTGTGGCGGAGGAGGAGCGAAGTGTCTGAGCTGCGCTGGCACCCCCTGCTCGGCGAGTGGGTGGCGACGGCCACGCACAGGCAGGAGCGCACGTTCCTGCCGCCCGCAGACTTCTGCCCGCTCTGCCCGACCAGGCCCGGCGGCTTTCCCACGGAAGTGCCCGAAGAGACCTACGACATCGTCGTCTTCGAGAACCGCTTTCCCTCGCTTCGGCCCGACCCGCCCGCGCCCGCCGTCGAAGCGACGGAGCTTTACCCGGTGCGCCCCGGCCAGGGCGTCTGCGAAGTCGTCCTCTACTCGCCGAACCACACGACGACTCTGGCCGACGAGCCGGTCGAGCAAATCTACAAGCTCGTCCGGGTCTGGGCCGACCGCTTCCGCGAACTCGGCGCGCTCCCCTTCGTCGCCTACGTCTTCATCTTCGAGAACAAGGGCGAGGCCATCGGGGTGACGCTCCACCACCCGCACGGCCAAATCTACGCCTACCCTTTCACGCCGCCGCGCATCGCGCGCGAGCTTGAGCAGTCGCTCGCGCACAAAAACAGGACGGGCCGCTGCCTTCTCTGCGACATCGTCGCCGAGGAGAGAAGCGACGGGCGCAGAGTCGTCGCCGAGAACGAATCCTTCGTCGCTTACGTCCCCTTCTTCGCGCGCTACCCTTACGAGCTGCACGTCTCTTCGCGCCGTCACCTGCAAGCCCTCACGGACATGCGCGACCGGGAGCTGCGCGACCTGGCCTCGATGTTGAAGACCGTGCTCGTCGCCTTCGACCGGCTCTTCCAAATCTCCTTCCCCTACATGATGGTCTTGCACCAGCGACCGACCGACGGCGGCACTTACGAGCACTACCATTTTCACATCGAGTTCTACCCGCCGCTGCGGACGAAGACGAAGCTCAAGTACCTCGCCGGCAGCGAGACCGGCGCAGGGATGTTCATCAACGACACTTTGGCCGAGGAGAAGGCGGCGGAGCTGAGGGGGAAGGTCTTGCCCGTCGTCTGGGGCGTGGGAGGCGGGAGGTGATCGAAGCCGGCGCGGTGCGCAGAGTCTTCCATGAGCTGTTCGGCGCAGGCAGAGTGCGCTGCTTCCGTGCGCCCGGTCGCGTCAACCTCATCGGCGAGCACACAGACTACAAC
>JALZHC010000801.1 GCA_030914105.1 Acidobacteriota bacterium | reverse complement strand
GCCTGGCGTTGAAGTGCCGGGCTGCTTTCAAACGCCCTTTCAGGGGCTAAAGCCGTCTCCGCTCGCTGCCGCGAGCCGCCTCACTTCTTCTCGACGATGTCGTTCTTCAGGCCGCCGACGAAGTCGAGCAGCTCCTTCTTCTCCTGCGCCCCGACCTTGAACTTGTCGAGCGTGGCGACGAGGTGCTGGGCCGCGGCGTTCCAGTCGTCCTCCGTGATGCCGAGTCCCGCGTGCGAGTCCTTCATCGTGCGCCCGGTGTAGATGCAGGGGCCGCCGGCCGCCGCGCAGAACTGGTCAACGATGTGCTGGCGGATGCGCTTCTTCGAGTCGGTGCTGTGGCCGGCGAAGAAGCGCTCGAACCGCTTGTCCGTGATGAGGCGGCCCACGAAGTCGTCCACCACCGCCGCGATGGCGTTGTAGCCGCCGAGCCGCTCGTACAAACTCTTCTGTCCGCCCTGCGCCGCCGCCGAAGGCGCGCCGACCCACGCGAGCGTGATGGCGAGGGCGAGCGCTGCGGGCAGTGTTCTCAAAGCCGTTCGTCGCAAGTCCATGATCTCCTCCTGAAAGTTTAGCCTGGTGTTGCCGGTGACGAGGCCGCTCACGCCGGGATATACGCGGCGCGGCGGCGAAACGGATTCCGCAATGGCTCCGGTTGATGCCGCGCGCGCCGGTCGGTTAAGATTCGGCTGAAGAGTTCAAGGAGTAAAACCGAGATGCAGACGACCGAGACGGCACCTCCGCCCGTCAACCAGCAGGGCCTCGACATCCGCTCGACGCCGCGCGAGGAGATGAACCTCTACCCGCTCGACACCTTCCCCTATGAATTCGTCGGTCGCGAGATTCGCATCCGCTTCGAGCTGCCGGAGTTCACCTGCGTCTGCCCCTTCTCGGACTTCCCCGACTTCGCCACGTTCCGCATCGAGTACGTGCCCGCGGAGCGCTGCGTCGAACTCAAGAGCCTGAAGCTCTACATCAACTCTTTCCGCGACGTGAAGATTTTCCACGAGCACGTCATCAACATCATCCTCGAAGACTTCGTGCGGGCGTGCGACCCGCTGGAAGTCAACATCGAGGGCGACTTCAACGTCCGCGGCAACGTCAAGACGGTCGTGCGCGCCAGCTACAAGAAAGCAGACAGTAGCCAGTAGTCAGGAGCCAGTAGGCGCTCCGCGCCGCGGGCCTCGGCGCTAACATCGCTGCCGCACGATGGCGAAGGCTTTTCTACTGGCTACTGACTACTGGCTACCGGCTACTTTTATGGAACTCGTCGTCATCGTCATCATCGCCCTCGTCGGCTTCTGGCTCTTCCTCTTCGTCTTCAAGCGCGTGCTGCGGATGGCTCTGCGCCTCGCCGTACTGGGCGCGATCATCCTGGCGCTTCTGGCGGGCGCGTTCGCCTGGTGGTGGTACTCGCCTTCGGAGAGGACGCCCGGCCAGAACCGCAACGCCCCGCGGCAGGCGCGCCCCGCGCGTTAGAGGTTAAAAGGTGGACAAAGGCGAGACGGGGACGACAGCCGGGCCGGTCGAGCCGCGAGCCGAACTCACCGAGCCGCGAGCCGGCGTGAGCGGTCTCGCGGCTTTGCGAGCGAGGCTCCTGCGACTGCCGCGCAACGTGCTCGCCATCGGTCTGGTGAGTCTCCTGAACGACGCTTCGAGCGAGTTCATCTACCCCGTCCTCCCGCTCTTCCTCACGCTCACGCTCGGCGCTTCGCCCTTCGCCGTCGGCGTCATCGAAGGCGGCGCGGAGTCGCTCTCCGGCTTCCTCAAACTCTTCTCCGGCTACTTCAGCGACCGGCGCGGGCGGCGCAAAAGTCTGGTCGTCTTCGGCTACGGGCTGGCGAGCGTCGTGCGCCCGCTCATCGGGTTCGCGACCTCCTGGCCGCAGGTCTTCGCCATCCGCCTGACCGACCGCTTCGGCAAGGGAGTCCGCAGCGCCCCGCGCGACGCGATGATCGCCGACGCCGCCGCGCCCGCAGAGCGCGGCCTCGCCTTCGGCTTCCACCGCGCGATGGATCACGCCGGAGCGGTCGTCGGCCCGCTCCTCAGTTACTACACGCTGACCTTCATCGCCGCGAACGACAACGCGCCGACGGCTTCGGAGTACCGGCTGCTCTTCCTCCTCGCCTCGATCCCGGCGGCGGCGGCTGTTCTGGTCGCGGCCTTCGTCGTGCGCGAGCGCGCGAGCGAGCCGCAGATGGAAGTCAGGCACCCCCCTCTGCGCCTCTCGCTGCGCGGCTATGACGGCGACTTCAAACGCTTCCTCTTCATCCTCGCGCTCTTCACGCTCTCGAACTCCTCGGACGCCTTCCTTCTGCTGCGCGCGCGGCAGGCGGGCGTCGGCGCGGCCTTGATTCCGCTTCTGTGGGCGGCGCTTCACGTCTCGAAGGTCTGTAGCTCGATTGTCGGCGGCGACCTCTCCGACCGTCTGGGACGCAAGACGCTGATCGTCGCCGGCTGGATGCTCTACGCCGCAGTCTACCTCGCCTTCGCCTTCGTCTCGACGGCGACCGAAGCCTGGGTTCTCTTCCTCATCTACGGCGTCTACTTCGGCCTCAGCGAAGGGACGGAGAAGGCGCTCGTCACAGACCTCGTCCGGCCC
>JALZHC010000800.1 GCA_030914105.1 Acidobacteriota bacterium | reverse complement strand
TGTCAAAGGTGATTGAGCAATGACGGAACCTGCGTACCCGGCGGCGCGCGCGGTGGCCGAGACCGTGCGGGAGCACTTCGCGCGAAACCTGGCGGCGGCGCGTCGGCGCGGCGAGCGCGAGCTGGCTTCGGGGCCTGACGCCGAGGCCGTCGAGGCGATTATTGACGCGGCCTTCTGGGCGAGCCTTCGCCCGGAGGAGGGCTACCCGCCGAAGATTTCGCTCGCCTTCCTCACGCCCGCGCAGGCCGAACGCCCGCTCATCTTCGAGCGGAGGCTCCCGCTCGCGCCTGCCGCGCTCTCGCGCCTCGCGCCGGCGGTCGAGCGGCCCGGCGTCCACCTCGGCGTCTGGCGCGACGGCGAATCTTTGAGCGTGTGGGGCACGACCCACACGATTCCGAGGTTCTGCTTCGTGCTCGAAGTCATCGAGCCGGGCCTGCTCGTCGTCAAGTACAGGCGCGGGCAGGAGACGGGCAAGTTCGTCAACGTCGCGGTGCTCCGCGGCGACGAGGTCAAGGTCGTGGACGAGCAGGGCACGAGCCTGCCCGACTGCCCCGCGCTCATCGAATCCCTCCTCGGCTTCGGCTCGCCGGCGACGCCCGCCGACTCCTTGAACGTGCTCGTGCAGCTCGCCGTCTCGATGCGCGCGCACGGTCGCGGCGGGACGCTTCTGGTCGTGCCGCGTGGCACAGAGCAGTGGCACGAGTCAATCGTGCGGCCCGTCGCTTACTCGGTCGCACCGTTTTACGACGAGCTGGCCGAGCTGGTGCGCGTGGAGGAGGGCGAGCGCGGCGAGCAGAGCTGGCAGGAGGCTTTCCGCCGCGCCGTGGATTTAATCGGCGGGCTGACGGCCGTGGACGGCGCGGCCATCGTCAGCGACCGCTACGAGCTGCTCGCCTTCGGCGCGAAGATCGTGCGCCGCAGGGGCGGCGACCCCGTAGAGCAGTTGGTCTTGACCGAGCCGGTCGTCGGCGACGCCGCGGCGCTCGTCCAGCCCGTGCAGCTCGGCGGCACGCGACATATGTCCGCGGCGCAGTTCGTACAGGATCAGCGCGACGCCGTGGCGCTCGTCGCCTCGCAGGACGGTCGCTTCACGGTCTTCGCCTGGTCGCCCTGCGAGGAGATGGTGCACGCGCACCGCGTCGAGACGCTTTTGCTGTGAGCGCCCGCGGCGGACGCGCGTGCCGACGACGGACGCGAACGTCTCGGCCCACACGGGCAGTCCGGCGCGAGACCCGGCAGCCTGTGAACTCAAGCCTGAAGAAGTAACTCTCACGCTCGCGCGCGGACGCGCGAAATACTTTGCCCCAGGTCGTCATAAACGTTTAGACAGCAGCGCGGGGTCGCCCCCCGCCGGCTCGACGAGGGAACGGGGCCGCGCCGGATTTGAAGCCGGGTCGAGGCTCCAGATTAATTTTCTTGTGCTTGAGTAGGCCGGATACTATAATCCGCCGCCGAAGCCTTCTCACTTCTCGTTGAAGCTTCGTCACATCCCTGGGAACGAACACCTTTTCAGCCGAAGCCATTTTCGGCCCGACTAAAGACAAAGGAGAAAGACCATGTCCTCGAATGACCCCACGGGTAACGGGAACGATTTGCAATGGGAGATCGGCGGCTCTGTGGGCCGCTGGGACAAGGGCGCGGCCAACGCAAAGGCCGACGTGGAGACCGTGCAGGATATGCTGCGCCACGCCGCGTTGATTCTCAACGACCCGCGGCTCGACCCCGGCACACTCGACGGAGCCATCGGTCACGACGCCGCGAACTCCGACACGGTGCAAGCCATCGAGGCGTTCCAGAGCCGCTTCATGGGCAACCCGGACGGCAGGATAGACGTCGGGGGCCGGACATGGAACGAGCTGGTGAAGGCCATCGAGAGCGGCTCGCCTGCCGACGCGCCTCAGCCCGAACCCGCCGAGGTGCCGCCGGGCACGGCCAAATGCTTCTTCCCGTTCGACCGCCTGCCCGACCCGAACAACTGGACTGCGCCGCCGCGCAGCTTCGGCTCGAACCGCGGCGGGGGCCGCGCGCACGCGGCCTGCGACCTCTACTTACCCGTCGGCACAACCATCCGCGCCATCGCCGACGGCAAAGTTGTCCGCGGGCCTTACCCGTTCTACGCGGGCACGTTCGCCATCGAGGTTGATCACGGCGACTTCCTCGCGCGCTACGGCGAGGTGCAGCCCGGCGCGTTCGTCAAGCAGGGCGATCAGGTCAAGGCGTGCCAGCCGCTGGCGAAGGTCGGACGCCTCAACGGCATGAAGGTCTCGATGCTCCACCTCGAGCTCTACGACAAGAGCGCGAGCGGCCCGCTGACGGTGAGCGTCGCGCAGAGCGGGCGTGCCAAGAGCGGTCGCCCGTACCTGCGCCGCAAAGACCTCATTGACCCCACGTCGAAGCTGAACGAGTGGATGAACAACCTCGCGGGCGGCGGCGACTGAAAATTAACGGCGACTGAAAAGCAGAGCGGGCCGCGGTTGAGTTTACCAGCGCCCCTTTAGAGGCTCGCCCCGGCCCGCCGCGCACGACTTTTGCGATGTGAATCAGGACGGCGGGCGCGGCTCATGACCGGCAAGACTCGCCTGAGAAAAACGAGAAGGCC
>JALZHC010000217.1 GCA_030914105.1 Acidobacteriota bacterium | reverse complement strand
CTCCTCGACAACGCGCGCGCCTGCGCGGCGGCGGCCGAGTCCGCACGCGCGCGCGGCTTCGCGGTCGAGACGGCGCAAGACATCTCCGAGCAGTCGGTGGGCGAGGGCGCGTCGGCGCTCGTCTCGCGCCTCGCGGAGCTTCAAAGGCGCGAGGGCGCGCGCGGCGTCTGCCTCGTCTCCGGCGGCGAGTTCGCCTGCCCCGTGCGCGGCAAGGGCCTGGGCGGTCGCAGCTCTGAGACGGCGCTGCGTTGCGCCTTCGAGTTTGAAAAAATGTTGAGCAGTGAGGTGGCCGGACGGACGACGCGCGCCGCGGTCGCGCTCTGCGCGGGGACGGACGGCGTTGACGGCAACAGCCCCGCCGCCGGCGCGCTCGCAGACCACTTGACGCTAACGCGCGCGCGCGCCTTCGGCCTCGACGCCTCGAAGTTTCTCGAAGAGAGCGACGCCTACAGTTTCTTTGAACAACTCGGAGACGCCATCATCACCGGCCCGACGGGCACGAACGTGAGGGACGTTCGCATCCTGCTCGCAGGATAAGAGAGATGTTAGATGTCAGATGCTAGATGCTAGTAAGGGTCGTTAACTAGCATCTAGCATCTGACATCTAACATCTTCTTCTAACCCGTGCGACCGAAGTCGTCTTCGAGGCGTGTGATGTCGTCTTCGCCGAGGTAGTCGCCGCGCTGTATCTCGATGAGGATGAGGAGGTCTGCGCCGGGGTTCTCGATGCGGTGGGCAGTGCCGACGGGGATGTCCGCGGTCTCGCCGAGGCGCACCAGAGTCTCGCCGCCGTCGAGCGTGACGCGCGCCGCGCCAGCGACGACCATCCAGTGCTCCGCGCGCCGCGCGTGCCGCTGGTAGCTGAGGCGCTTGCCCGGCAGCACCTCGATCCGCTTCACCTTGAAGCCCTCGCCCTCGTCCAGCACCGTGAACGAACCCCACGGTCGCCGGTCGAACCGCGGCGAATTGTCCGAGCCTTTATCCTCACTCATGCCGGAATATTAAAGTGACCGGTGACGGGTGACAAGCGGAAAGATGTAGGCCGTAAATTGCAACAAGCCCGCGGCCGGGCATTAGCATGACTGCCCCGAAGCAGAAGAAATCCATCCACGAAGCCACACCAAACTTCACGAAGAAAGCCCGAACCTTCGTCTCCGCTTCGTGTGTCTTCGTGGATAAAACCTTTACCGCCGCCGGCACCGACCTCACTGCCTCACAAACGTTTCCGCCCGCAAGTCCTCGCCGTCCGTGCTGACTGTGACGGTGCCGCGCTCGCCGGTGGTGAGGACGAGCGCGCCCGCGTTGCGCCAGCGCGCGAGGACTTCCCCGCTGGGGTGGCCGTAGGGCGAGTCGAGGCCGACGGAGATGACGGCGAGCGCGGGGCGCGCGGCTGAGATGAACCTTTCGGTCGAAGAGGTGCTGGAGATTTTATAGGAGAGGGTTTTGCTCAGTACACTCGTGTATGTATAACTTGGCTGCCGAATTACGTCTTGAGCAAAAGAGAAATTGCTCAAGACGGGAACCTGCCTTACCTTAGACTTACTGTGAAGGGCTGTCTGATGGTTTTAACTACGGGCTCGGCCCCGGACGAGAATTTACGCCCAGGTTCCGCCCGGGATTAACTTCCGGTGTCGGCCCACGTCCGCTACCGATGCCCATATCAACAGTATTAGTGCAGGTGCAAAGCGTACCCTCTGTGGCCGCCACTTGCTCCCCGCCACACATGACTCTGGTACAGTCCTTACCACGGGAAGCGAACGTCGGCGCCGCATCTGGACAGGCGCAGTTGGGCCTGTCCTCCGCACACAGAGTCGTTGACGCCCCAGGGCAGGAGAGGGTCAGCCCCCCGCCGGCACACTTCTCCGCCTTCGTGTGCATCTCGGTGTAAGTGTCGGGGTTGATCAGCGGCCCGAGTTTCGGGTCGTAGCCTTCAGGATATTTCGGCTCGCGCGACAAGTCCGGCTCCTCGTAGCCAGGCGCGCACTGAAGCGCGGCCGTCGCGTTGGCGTCATACGCGGTGCAAGAGCCACAATTCATCGCGTCGGGGCTGCACGTGCTTGTGCCCTTGGGCTGTTTGCTGCTGTTGGAGAGTAAGTTTTTGGACTGCTCGACCAGCCCCGGCACATTGCGGTCTCTCTCGGGAAACCAGAACCAACGCATATTCTCCGTATTCAGAAGCATGTATTCTTTAGATTCGCCCTTCCCCCTTTCCCAGAGCAGAAGATTTTCCGGGACGCCGCAGTTCCTCAGGCAGGGATTGAACTTCTCGTTCTCGGTGGTCACCCAGCCCTCCAGAAAATTTTCAAAATCCTTGAGGGTCGGGCCGACGGGCGGGTTACCGAAGTTAGGGTCTACCACATCGTCAGGCCTCTGCCCGGAGGGCGGGGCGGGCGGGGCGATCTCTACGGGGATGGGCCCGACTCCCGGCAACCACAGCCACGGTTGCCCCGAGGGTGGCCCGCCCGGGTCGAGCGGGGGCTCCGGCCCCTCCTCGCCGCCGTCGGGTTGTGTATCAATCGGGGGCGGCGGGTTCTGCCCCTCCTCCTCTTCCTCCGTCACCTGGCATTTACCACCCCCCGGTCGCCCGCCCGAGCCGAAGCCGGAGCGGTACGCGAGGGAGGACTTCTCGGCGGCCGCGTCGAGGCAAGCCATGAACTCTCGCTCGGTGACAAAGCGTTCTTCGACGGGGTTTTCGCCGCACGCGCGCGCGACGCCCCCGAGCGTGCCGCTCAGCCCTTCCGCGGATTCGCCGTCCGCGGGCTGACTGGCTCTCGAAACATCGCAGTTGGTAGAACTCTGATATTTCGGCTCTACGGCCACAGGGTTATAAAACCCTCGCAACCCGGAACCGGCGACGAAGTATTCTTTAACCACGTCCTTCGACGGCTTCGTCTTGCCCTGCCGGCACGAGGGCGCGCAGGTGAAGGCTTCGGCCACCCGCGGGTCGTTGCCCGCGGCCACCCAATCGCGTGCGCCGCAAGGCAGCCCGGTCGAGTCCAACATCGCCGCCAGGGGGTTACACGACTCGCCGCCTTTGCCGTCGCTGAACTTCAAATATGGCTCACCCCGCCTGCCGCGGAACAACCGCGGGCCGGCGCGTGCGGGCTGGCACTTCGAGGTGACGAACCCCAGGCGGCCGCTGAGGCGATCAGGGACGGGGAGCCCGGCATGATAAAGGGGCGACTTAACGTCGCGCGCCGCTTCCTTCAGGACGCCCCTGTTTATCTCGAACCACTGGAGGGCCAGCTTGTGGTGGCGCTTGAAATGGCGCGTCTGCTCGGCCAGCAGGAACATGGGGCCGGCCGCGATCTGACTCATCAGCGAGGCGAACCTCGCCCCGGCGCGTGAAAACTTTTTATCGTCCGGCGAGTACCCGGCGATGGCCCGCCCCAGCCCGGCGATCATGACCAGTTCGAGGCGCGCGACCTGCCTCGTACTCAGGCATGACAACTGTGAGTTGATGACCGCGAGCGTGGCCGCCGCTTCCGCGTACTTTTCATTAGCCACGGCGTCGAAATAGGCTACGAAGGTTCCTTCGCGCAGCAGGTCGCCGGAGCAATACGGCTCGGCGATTAGCCGCGGCACCTCGGTGTGAAGTGAGCCCCCCATGTGGCGGCGGATGAACACGCCGTAATTCAGGCTGGCCGCCCGGAGCGCGTGCGACAGGCTGCCGGCTTCAACCTCCAGGCTGGCCCTGGCCCTGCCCCGCTCCGCGACCAGTAAGCCGTTCAGATCACGCTCTGCCCGGTCACGCCGTAGTATTGCCTGTCGTAGGGCCGGCTCCATCAGCGAGATTCTTTCAATGAGTTCCGCGCGCCGGGCGGGCGGCTCGTCGGCAGCCCGTTTCGCGGCGAATTCGAGACGTCGCTTCTCCCGCCCGAGAAGGGCGGCGTCGGAAGCCGCTTCGGCGGCCACCGCATCGGCCCTTTGAATCGGCGTCATCACCGCGCCCACGGCCCTGGCATCCGCGGCGCGCCTAGCGCGGAAGCTTTCCAGTCCCGTCTCCCGGACGCTTCTATCCTCTGTGACCCTACAGGCGCCGCCGCCTGCGGGACAGAGTATGAAATAGAGCCCGGCGGAGCTTCCACGGCTTAGCCAGATCGTCTCGCCTCCGCTCCCATCACAGCCCTTGAGGCAGTAGACTTCTGAACCGGCTGTTCCCGCCGCCGGGGGCAGGATTGTGACCAGGGCGAGGGCGAGGGCCATCATGAAGGCCAGCTTGTATACCGGGATCTTTGAGGCAGGCATCGGTCTCCTCCTACTGTTTGCCAGCGAGGTCAAGAATGCGGCCGGAGGGTTGGCGGAACGCGGGCAGATATGTACGTCGCCGGGAAGAAGTAACACCCGAAATTGGAAGCGAAGCCGCCTGGGGCTGCCGCCTCCTAGCCGTCGCCGGCTGCTGCTAAAGCGGTCTGTGTGTTTGCACGGAAGCGGTTTCTATTACTACCCGCGCGCAATGCCCTTTGTACTGGTGAATGTGAAGTTGACGGAATCCTACTGAGAGTTCGTCAACCGAATTTGCGGTCTATTTCCTACCTGCGTTCGGTGCCGTGAAATGTACGCCCACAATATTTTTCAGTCAAGAGGATTTTTCAGCCCGAGCGCCGGCCCGGGCTGAAGTCCGGCTCAATCACTCGATGGTTATGCCTAACCACCCCTGCACGCCAACAGCGTTAAGGCCACGGGCTTATGGATTGATAAAAGTTTCCGCCTTCAAGTCATTGCCGTCGGTGCTGACGTTGACGGTGCCGCGCTCGCCCGTCGTGAGGACGAGCGCGCCCGCGTCGCGCCAGCGTTTGATGACTTCCGGGTCGGGGTGGCCGTAGGGCGAGTCGAGGCCGACGGAGACGACGGCGAGCGCGGGGCGCGCGGCTGAGATGAACCCTTCGGTCGAAGAGGTGCGCGAGCCGTGGTGCGCGACCTTGAGCGCGTCGCAGCGAAGCGTGTCGCCCGCCGAGACGAGCGCGCGCTCGGCGTCGGCCTCGGCGTCGCCCGTGAGCAGAAAAGCCCTTCGACCGAAGCTGAAGCGCAGCACTACCGAGTCGTTGTTGCCCGAAGGCATGTCTGCGTCGCCCTGCGCGAGAGGCGGCCACAAAACGTTAACTGTGACCGCGCCGAAGCGCAGGCGGTCTCCGCGACCGACGATGTAAAGAGGCACGCCCGCGTCGTGCGCGCTGGCGTCGAAGCGCACGAACTCCGGGTCGTTCGTGGGCGCGCGCGCGACGAAGGCCGCGGCGACTTTGAAGTTTTTGACGACGGCGTTGAGGCCGTCAATGTGGTCGGCGTCGGCGTGCGTGGCGAGCACGTAGTCGACGCGCGAGAGGCCGCGCCACCAGAGATATTCGGAGACGACTGCGTCGCCTATCTCGCGCGCGTCCGGCTCGAACTCTTCGCCCTCGTCCTCCGCGCCGCGCCGGCGGCGCAAGTCCGGGCGGCCTCCGCCGTCAACCAGCAGCGTCCCGCCGTCCGGCATCGTGACGAGTGCCGAGTCGCCCTGCCCCACGTCGAGGAAGTCAACGCGCAGGCGACCGTCCGCGCGCCCCGCGCTCAAAGGGTGCGCGACGATGACGAGAGCGAGGCCGGCGAAGGCTAAGCCCGCGAGCTTGAGAAGTCGTCGGCCCTTGTCCTCCTCGAACTTCGGACGCGGCGGGGCCGTGAGCGGACGCCAGCGCAGGAGCGCGCACGTGAGGACGACGAGCGGCAGGAAGTAGAGGAGGTAGACCGCCGAGGCCGCGCCGCTGTATTCGGGCAGGCGCAACGAGGCGACGTGCGCGCGTGCGAGCGGGTCAACGCTGTGAATCATCAGCGCCGCTGCGGCTTCCGCGAGTCGCACGAGCGGCGCGGCGAGCGCGCCACTCAAGGATGAGAGGGCGAGCGCGGCGAGTGCCGAGAAGGCGAGCGCGACCATGAGCGCGCCGACGAAGACGTTCATCAACGGCGAGACGAGCGAGAGGCGGTGGAAGTACACGACGAGCAGCGGCAGCAGCGTCAGTTGTACGACGACGGAGACGAGCACCGCCGCAAAGGCAAAGCGCAGCAGGCGCTGCACGCGCCAGCGTTCGAGGCGGGCGGCCCAGGGCGTCTTAAAGAGACGGTAGCTGTGTGTCGCGTGCTCCAACTCTCGACGCCACGCGCGCTCGCGCCAGTAGAGCGCCTCGCCGAGCGCGCGGAACCAGCGCGGGCACGCGGGCGGGTAAGGCGTCGCGCGCGTCGGTCGCCAACAGCCTACGGCTTGCAGGTTTGAGAGGAGCGGCGCGGCGACGGCGACGATTGCGACGACTGAGAGGAAAGTGAGTTGGAACGAGGGGTCGAAGAGGCTCGCAGGGCGAAGGACGAGCAGCGCGAGCGCCGCGCCGCCCGCCGCGTTGAGTGGCCCCGCGC
>JALZHC010000216.1 GCA_030914105.1 Acidobacteriota bacterium | reverse complement strand
GTCGGCCATCTTCTCGCCCGCGTTCGTCGTCGTCGGCTTCGACGCGTCGCCGCCTCCCTTCACGTTGAAGGTGACCATCTGGAACGCGCCGTCGTTCTTGTAGCTCTCGTGCCAGGGGCGCGAGGGGAAGACGCGGATGGTGTGCTGGCCTTCTGTGAGGTTGCGCAGCTCGAAGGGCTGGTCGAGGTTGTAGTAGGCCTCGTAAGGCTCGTTGTCGAGGATGACGTGGATGTGGTTGCCCTTCATCGTCGAGGGGTCGTTGTTGACCATCGTCGAGGGGTCTTTGCCCGGCTTGTAGCCCTTGAGGTCGCCGGAGAGTTCGAGCTTGAGTTTGACGGTCGGGCCGTTGACTGTCGCGCCATCCTTCGGCTCGACGATCTTGAGCTTCGGCGCGGCGTTATCCTCCTCGCCGCGCGCGGCCATCATCTCCTTGACCTTCTGCGGGCGCTCGACCTCGGAGAGCGTCTGCACGGCGGGCGAAGGCGAGGCAGCGGCGTTGGCGTTGTTGGCGTTCCCCGCGTTGCCGTTCATGTCGGAAGAGCAGCCCGCGAGCGCCGCCGCGGTGACGAGCGCGCACGCGACCAGCATCAGTCGAGCGAGTTTCATCCTGTCCTCCAGTAAAGGTTAAGGATGAAGGCCGCAAGGTGAAGGATGAATTAGTAGCCAGTAGTCAGTAGTCAGGAGCCAGTAGGAAAGCAGTTGCCTTTATACTGGCTACTGACTACTGGCTACTGGCTACTGCTTTTCATTCATCCTTCATCCTTCCGCCTTCATCCTTTCATTGGTTACCGCCGCTCGTTCGTCGCCGAGCGCGCCTGCGTCGAGCCTTGCGCGAGGCGGTCTTCGACCGCCGCCCAATCAATGTTCGAGAAGAACGCCTCGATGTACTTCGGCCTCTCCGCCGGCTTGTAGTCTAAGAGGAAGGCGTGCTCCCACACGTCCATGACGAGCGCGGGCGTGAAGCCGGCGACGTTGCCGACCTCGTGCAGCGTGATCCAGTGGTTCGAGAGCGTCTGGTTGACCGGGTCCTGATAGCAGACGGCCCAGCCCACGCCGCGCATCTTGCCGACCGAGACGAAGTCCGCCTTCCAGATTTCGTAGCTGCCGTAGGACTGCTCTGCGAGCCGGTAGAAGTTCGTGTTCTTCTCCGGGTCTGTGGTCGTCGAGCCTTTGCGCATGTTGCCGAAGTAGTACTCGTGCAAGACCATGCCGTTGTACTCGAAGCCGAGGCGGCGCGTCAGTTCCGAGTATGCCGGCATCTCCTCCTGGTCAACCTTGCCGTCCTTCAGGAACTCGGCGATCTTCGCCGTCAGGGTGTTGGTGTTGGTGACGTAGCCCTCGTAGAGCTTGAAGTGCATTTCGAGCGTCTGGTCGGAAATCCCGTTCAGCCCGCTCAGGTCGAACTGCTTCGCCGTGTAAGTCTTAATGATGCTCATCGCTTCCTCCTTGTCATAAGTGCCGGCAAACCCTTTCAGCGAGGCGGCCGCCCGACCGCGCGACAAAGGCTCTGAGACCAAAGGCGAAGCCCGCGCCCTGACGGTCAGGGCGGCGCGCGGCTTCGGGTTTGTCGCTCGGTTGAGTCTGGTACGGATTATAAACTCGAATGCGGCCCGCGTCCTAACCGCGGTGGGGGCGCGCAGGAGAGTTAGTCTCTCCCGCGCGCCCCCGTGCGTTCGTAGACGGACGGCGTTCGTCGCCGGCTCGCGTTACTTGCCGAAGATGACGTAGTCGCCGTGCGAAGTGCCCATGAAGAAGAGCATGGGGAGCGAGAGCCAGGCGTTAGCGCGCGAGGCGAGGAAGGCGCGGCGCGCGAGCGCGGCGTCGGGCGGCGTGCCGGCGGCGGTCGCGGCGATGATGCGCTTCTGCGCCGGCCAGATGACGCCCCACACGTTCAGAAGCATGATGATGCCCAGAGCGCCGCCCACCCCGATGGAGAGCGTCTTGTTGCTCGCCCAGTGGTCGTGGCGGCCCGTGAGCTGCGAGTCGAGCCACCAGATGATCGCCACCGCCATCGCGATGACGAGCGCCGCCGTGACGACCGCCAAAAGTCGCCCGTCCTTGCTCAGGTTCGGCAGCAGCACGAAGTTGAAGATGGCCCAGGTCGCGCAGGCGATGATGAGCCAGACGAGCAGGACGACGATGTAGCTGGCGCCCGCCGCGTCGCTGTTGGCGTTCGTCACGTCGCCGCGCAGGATGTACATCGAGTAGTAGCCGAAGCCCGCGATGACCGTGACGAGCGCGCCCCAGCGGAAGAACCAGAGCGAGGGCGGCATCAGGGCAGGGACGACGATCTTTTTGGTCGGCGCGTCGAGCGCCTTCATGAAGTTGACGTTGATGAGGTTGAAGAAGTAGAGGATGCCGATCCACGTGATGCCGGCGACGAAGTGCGACCAGCGCAGGATGATCTTCGTCACCTCCTGCCCGCTCGGCCCGTGGAAGATGCCGTCGAACATCGCCAGGCACGTGGGGAGATGAAGTGTTGGCTCGAACATCTGTGTCCTCCGATTTTCTCTTGAACTGTTTTCGGTTTCGCGCGCGAGATTAGCACAAAACGTCCGCGCGCGGCGCAACAATCTTGCGGCCCGCCTCCGGCCTCAGCCCCGCCGGGCCGCCCACGCGTGGCAGGCGTGGAAGAATGACTCTTCCGCCCAAGCCGGCGGGAGCCAGCGCAACTCGTGCCCGCCGTCGCCGCTCACTTCGTCCGTGAACTCGCCCGCGAAGAACGTCGCGCGCATCTCGTAATGGCGCTCGTCCATCTCGGAGTAGAAGTATTGAAGGGCCTCGCCGAGCCTGCGGGTCAGCCGCACGCCCCGCCCCAACTCCTCGGAGACCTCGCGCTTGCACGTCTCTTCCGGCGATTCGCCCGGCTGCGAGCCGCCGCCCGGCAGGAACTGTTTTTGCCCCGGCCCGACGACCGTCGCGACCTCGCCGCCGTCGTTGTAGATGACCACGTAGGCGGCACGCCGCGGCGTGTACTGAACGCCCGGCTCGCGCGAGCCGAAGATGGTTGGCTCGGCCATCTTCTTTCTCACACACGCACGGGCTGCGGCCCCGTGTCGGTGTCGGCGTGGAGGGTCAACTGCCGGAAGGCTTCGCGCAGGCGCGGCGTGACGCTGCCGGCGTGCGGCGTGTAGCGGTGATAATCGAACGCGGCGACCGGCGCGACGCCGAGCGAAGAGGAGGTGAGAAAGATCTCGTCGGCCTCGCCCAGCTCGTGCAGCCCTTGCGCCGCCTCGACGCAGGGCACGGCCAGCTCCGCGGCCAGCTCCAACACACACGCGCGCGTCGTCCCAGCCAACGCGCCGGTCGCGAGCGCAGGCGTGTGCAGCGTGCCGTGCTTCACCCAGAAGATGTTCGCCGCCACCGCGCCCGCGACCTCGCCGCGCTCGTTCGTCACGACCGCCTCGTCGAAATCGCGCGAGCGCGCCTCTTCGAGCGCGAGCACGTGTTCGAGCCGGCTGATGGTCTTCAGGCCCGCGAGCGGCGAGTGCGTGTTCAGACGAAAGGGCGAGACCGTGAGCGAGAGCGAGTCGGGGTGCGGCCAGGGGTCTGCGGTGACGATGAGCAGGTCGGAGGCGCGCGCGTCCGCCTGAGCGCCCGCCTCCTGGCCCTCGAACTTCCAGCGACCGCGGACGGCGCGCGCCAGCAGGTGTACGCGCGCGCGCCCGCGCTCGACCGCGTTGGCCTCGACGAGGCGCGCGAGCAGGAGCGCCGTCTCGTTGTCGCCGAAGTCTACTTCGATGCCCGCGCGCGCAGCATGCGCGAGCAGGCGCGACCAGTGCGCGTCCCAAAGAAACGGTCGGGCCTTGTGGACGGCGACCGTCGTGTAGACGCCGCGCCCGTAGAGCGCGAAGGCGCTGACGGCGCGCAGGCGCGCCTTCGTCGCCTCGACGAGGCGTCTGTTCAGGATGACGTGGCGGTGCATCTTCGGGAGTAGACGCGTCGCCGAGCCGCCGCTCTCTGCGGGGCCGAGCGCGCGGCTGGCCGGACGAGAGGATACACGAACCTTCCGGACTTCCGCCAACTTTCTCCGGCGCGCGCCGGCGTTGTATCCTCGCCGCCGAAGATCATGCCGAGCCGAGCGAGCGCTTCCGAGAAACCGTCCAGGCCGCCGTTGCGAGTCCGCGTCGCGGTCGTCCTGGCGAGCGTCGTCGTCGGCCTCGTCATCTTCGAGGTCTTCCTGCGCGCGGTCGGCTACACCTACCCGCTCTTCTACCAGCCGGACGAGGTGCGCGGCTACTCGCTCAAGCCGGGCATGGAGGGCTGGTACAGGAAGGAAGGCGCGGCCTTCGTCCGCATCAACTCTGAGGGCCTGCGCGACCGCGAGCACTCGAAGGCGAAGCCCGCGGGCGTGCTGCGCGTCGCCGTGGTCGGCGACTCATACGCCGAAGCCTTCCAGGTCGAGCAGGAGAAAGCCTTCTGGTCTGTTCTGGAGAAGAGGCTCGCGCTCTGCCCCGCGCTTGCGGGGAGGCAGGTCGAGGTCATTAACTTCGGCGTCTCCGGCTACGGCACGGCGCAGGAGTTGTTGACCTTGCGCGAGAAGGTCTGGGACTACTCGCCCGACGTTGTGCTGCTCGCCGTCACGACCAACAACGACGTCTCCGACAACCTGCGCGCGCTGAAAGCGACGGACGAGATTCCCTACTTCGTCCTGCGCGGCGAAGAGCTTACGCCCGACAACTCTTTCCGCGACACCCGCTCGTTTCGCCTGCGCGACTCGGCGCTCAACCGCCTGGGCCGCTGGCTGCGCGACCACCTGCGCTTCGTCCAGGCGATTCACGAGGCGCAGGCCGCGCTCAAGTCCAGGCTCGCCGCCTGGCGCGAGCGCCGCGCCGCACAACCCGCACAGAACGGCGCGAACAGCGCGGGCAACGCCAACTCCGCAGGCGACGCGGGCGGCGCGAACTCTGCCCCCGGCGCGAACTCGGCGGGCAGCGCACGCACTCAAACGACCGGACAAGAGGGCACACCCACCGAAGAGCCGGGCACGGCCAACATGATCTACCGCGAGCCTTCGGACGAGAACTGGCGCGCGGCCTGGCGCGTGACGGAAAAACTTCTGGCGACGATGAACGCAGAGGTCAAGAGTCGCGGCGCGCGCTTCTACGTCGTCACCGTCAGCAACGGCATACAGGTCTTCCCAGACCCTCAGGCGCGGAAGTCGTTCGCGCAACGCCTCGGCGTCGCAGATCTCTTCTACCCGGAGCGACGCCTGAGTGCCCTCGGCGAGCGCGAAGGCTTCCCCGTCCTCAACCTCGCGCCCGCCCTCCAGGCTTACGCCGACCAGCACAAAGTCTTCCTCCACGGCTTCGGCCCAGACCGCGGCAACGGCCACTGGAACGAAGAGGGCCACCGCGTCGCCGGCGAGATGATTGCCGAGTGGCTCTGCGAAACGATGAACGCGGGGAACTGAAGTGAAAACTAAAGGGCTTCGATTCAGCGCTGTGACTCAGAGCCGGTTTGAAAGCCCCGAAGGGGCGCGATATAAAAGTCAGGGACAATGCCCCTGGGCACCGGCCGCGAGATGAAGTTAAGCCCTGAAAGGGCGGGATACATTTTTTCGCCCCTTCAGGGCTTAACTATTCTTGCACACCGACACCAGGGACGTTGCCCCTGGCTTTCACATTCCGCCCCTTCGGGGCTTCTCAAACAGCTTCTTACTTACTCCGCGGCGGTTGCCAGCACTTCTACCTGCAACTTACTGCCGAGCGCCGAACGCCACGCCGCTTCGAGTTTGGCGACCGATTGGGAGATCAACTCTTCGCCGTTGACGTTGACGCGAAGGCGTTCGCCGCCGACGCGACCGATGACGCGCAACGGCGCGCCCGCGCCTGAGACGATGCGCTCAAGGCGCGTGCGCTGCGACTCGTCGAAGCTGACGAGGACGCGCGAGGGCGTCTCGGAAAAGAGTTGCGCCGCCGCGCTCAACTCCGTGCCTGCGCTCAATCCCGCGGCGTCGAGTTTGACCTCCGCGCCGACGCCTGCGCGCCCCAGTGAAGAGAAGCAGCACTCGGCGAGCGCGACCGAGAGGCCGCCGTCCGAGCAGTCGTGCGCGGATTCGAGCAGGCCCTCTTCGGCAGCGCGAAGGACTGCATCCTGCACCTTGCGCTCGCGTTCGAGGTCGAGGTGCGGCACGCGCGCGCCCGCCTCGATCATCTCTTCGAGCGCGCGCCCTTCGACCACGCACGCGTACTCGCTCGCCGAGAGGTCGTCTTCGGTCTCGCCGACGAGCGCGACGAGATGGCCCACGCGCTTGAAGCCTTGTGTGACGACGCGGCGCACGTCTTCGATGAGTCCGACCATGCCGATGACCGGCGTGGGGTGTATGCCTCGCCCTTCGGTCTCGTTGTAGAAGGAGACGTTGCCGGAGACGACCGGCGCAGAAAGCGCG
>JALZHC010000799.1 GCA_030914105.1 Acidobacteriota bacterium | reverse complement strand
GTTCGCGGCTTGCCGACGTGAGAGCCGGGTTGAAAAGGAAGGACGAGAGGGCCGCTTCTGCGGATTATTCCGCAGCCGTGCAAGGAAATTCCCCAGCGGCTAAAGCGGGCCGCGCGCGGCGGCCCGATGGTGAAAAGATGATCGCCACAGCAACAGAGCTTCTGAAGAAATATGACGTGCCGGGGCCGCGCTACACGAGCTATCCGACGGTTCTCTACTGGGACAGAAACCCGACCGCCGAGGAGTGGATCAGTAGTCTCGCCGCCGGCCTCGATGAGGCCGAAGCGCTCGGAGAGGGCGCGGCCATCTACATCCACATCCCCTTCTGCCGCTCGCTCTGCACCTACTGCGGCTGCAACTCGCGCATCACGCAGAACCGCGCCGTCGGCGAGCCATACGTCCGGACGGTCTTGCGTGAGTGGGAGCTTTACCGCCGACTCCTCGGACGCGCCAGGCCGATTCCACTTTCCGAGATGCACTTCGGCGGCGGCACGCCCACCTTCCTCTCGCCCGCAGAGCTTGACGAGCTGGTGAGCGGCATCCTCTCGACGGTCGAGCGCACTGCGGACGCAGAGTTCTCCGTCGAGTCAGACCCGCGCGTCACGACCCGCGAGCATTTGACGACGCTCGCGCGCCTCGGCTTCCGACGCCTTAGTCTCGGCATACAGGACTTCGACCCGCGCGTGCAGCAGGCCGTCAACCGCGTCCAGAGTGAGGAGCAGGTTCGCGCCGTCGCCGAAGAGGCGCGCGCGTGCGGCTACACGAGCATCAACTACGACCTCATCTACGGCCTGCCGTTCCAGACGCGCCGGAGCGTCGAGCAGACGATTGAAGTCGTGCGCCGCCACCGCCCCGACCGCATAGCCTTCTACGCCTACGCGCACGTGCCCTGGTTCAAGCCCGGCCAACGTCACTTCACCGAAGACGACCTGCCGCGCGGCGACGAGAAGCGCGCGCTTTATGAGCTGGGCCGCGCGATGCTCGAAGAGGCAGGCTACGTCGAGATCGGCATGGATCACTTCGCCTTGAAGTCCGACTCGCTCTGGAAGGCCGCTAAGGGAGGGACGCTCCACCGCAACTTCATGGGCTACACCTCGCGCCGCGTCGCGCCGCTCTTCGGCCTCGGCGTCTCTTCAATCGGCGACTCCTGGACGGCCTTCGCGCAGAACGAGAAGGTCGTCGAGAAGTACACGGAGCGCGTGCAGGCCGGAGAGCTTCCCATCTTCCGCGGCCACGTCCTCGACGAAGAAGACCTGATTCTGCGCCGCCACATCCTGAACCTGATGACGCGCTTTCAGACCGACTGGTCGAAGCCGGACGCTTACGTCCCTTACCTCGACACGGTGGGGTCGAAGCTCGCCGAGCCGCGCCTGGACGGGCTGGCGCGCACGTCGCGTTCGAGCTGCGCGATCACGCCCGAAGGCAAGGCGTTTCTCCGCAACGTCTGCATGGCGTTTGACGCTCGGCTCGCACGCAAGACCGACAACTCGCACCAGTTCAGCAGAACAGTTTAGGAGTGATAAGTGATGAGTGATAAGTGATGAGAAAGGCAGCGGATTGCTCTTATCACTTATCACTTATCACTCATCACTTATCAACTTATGAAAACCGGAATCGCGCTCCTAAACTTCGGCGGCCCCTGGACGCTCGGCGACGTGAAGCCGTTCCTCTACCGCCTCTTCGTCAACCCGTCGGTGCTCGTCGGCGTGCCCGCGCCGTTTCGACAGCTCGCCGCCTTCGCCATCGCGCAGGTCAAGGGGCCTTCCTCGGTCGAGAGCTACCGCTCAATCGGCGGCGGCTCGCCGCAGTTGAAGTGGACTGAGGCGCAGGCCGAGGGCTTGCGCCGCCTTCTGAAGGGCGAAGGCAACGGCAACAGCAACGACAACGGCCACGCGGGCGAAGAGGTGTGCGTCGAGATAGGGATGCGCAGCGCCGAGCCTTCGATTGAGTCGGCGCTCAGGCGTCTGAAAGAGTGGGGCGCGCAGAGAGTAGTGCTGCTGCCTCTCTTCCCGCAGTTCTCGACGACGACTACGGGCACCTGCCTCGAAGAGGCCGAGGCCGCGCTCGCGCGCCTCGACTGGCATCCGCTCAAGCACGAGGTCAGGAACTGGCCGGACGAGCAGACTTACGCGGCGCTGCTGCGCAGCACCCTGGACGAAGCGCTCGCGCGCGCAGAGGCCGAGCGCGGCGCGTGCGACGAAGTGATTCACGTCCTCTTCTCCGCGCACTCGCTCCCCTTGAAGATCGTCGAGCGCGGCGACCCGTACCCCGAAGACGTGCGGCGCACAATCGAAGCCGTGACCGAAGGTTTGAGCCATCCGTGGTCGCTCTGCTTCCAGTCGCGCAACGGCAAGATGGCCTGGCTCGAACCTTACCTCGAAGACGAGCTGAAGCGGCTTGCCGCCCGTGGAGTGCGCCGCGTCGTCGTCGTTCCCGTCAGCTTCGTCAGCGACCACATCGAGACGCTGTTTGAGCTCGACCGGCTCTACGCCGAGCAGGCACGCGGAGAAGGCATCACGCACTACTACCGCGCGCGCACCTTCAACGACGACCCGGAGTTCGCCGCCGTGCTGCGCGCCATACTGAAAGAGTCTGGAGTCTGAGAG
>JALZHC010000798.1 GCA_030914105.1 Acidobacteriota bacterium | reverse complement strand
CCTTAACACAGAAGCTGACGAGCAACGACGAGATTTTCCCGACCTTCATCGTGCAGCGTCTGCCGCACGGCATCGCCGGCCTCGTCATCGCGGCCATCTTCGCCGCGGCGATGTCGAACCTCTCCGGCTCGCTCAACTCGCTCTCGTCGAGCACTGTGCTCGACCTCTACAAGCCGCTCGTGAATCCGGACGACAAAGACGAGCACTACCTGAAGCTCTCGCGTTGGTTCACGGCTGCCTGGGGCGTCGTGCTCATCTTCATCGCGTTCGTGGCGCGCGGCTGGGGTTCGGTCTTCACGGCGGGCCTGACCATTGCGTCTCTGGTCTACGGCCCGATGCTCGGCGCGTTCCTGCTCGGCGTGCTCACGCGGCGCGCGAACCAGACGGGCGTGATGGCCGGGATGGCCGTCTCGCTCGCCTTTATGCTGGGAATCAGGTTTTTGACGCCGATTGCGTGGACTTGGTACGTGCTGATGGGAACCATCGTCTGCGTCGCCGTCGGCTACGCCGTGAGCGCGCTCGCCGGTGGGCGCACGGCAGAGCCGGTCGCGGCGGGCAGTTAATTGTCGGCTTTATGAAAGGGAAGTTAATCCTTTGAGAAGGACAGAATTGTTTCGACTCTCGCGCGCGGCGCTTGCGCTGCTGGCTCTCGCCGCGCTGACGCTCGGCCCGGCTTTCGGAGTCGGCGCGCAGAAGAAGTCGCGGCCCGGCGAGCCGCCCATCATTACGCTCGACGCGACGGTCACGCGTTCTTACAAACGCGAGCCCTCGAAGGAGGCGCTTGCCTGGGCCGACGCCGAGCTGAAGCGGATGACGCTCGACGAAAAAACGGGGCAGCTCATCTCCATCGGCATCAACGCGCGTTTCCTCAACGAGGAGAGCGGCGAGTTCAAAGAGCTGCGCCGACAGGTCGAGCAGAACCACATCGGCGGCATCATCCTCTTCCGCGGCCCAATCTACGAGTCAGTCCACCTCGTCAACCGCATGCAGCAGTTCGCACGCTACCCTCTGCTCATCTCCGCAGACCTCGAAGCCGGCAGCGGCATGCGCTTCGAGGACGCGACCGACTTCCCCTGGAACATGGCCGTCGGCGCTACGGGGAACCCCACTTTCGCGCGCCGCGAGGGCGAGCTGACGGCGCGCGAGGCGCGTGCCCTCGGCGTCCAACAGATACTCGCGCCCGACGCCGACGTGAACAACAACGCCGCCAACCCCGTCATCAACGTCCGCTCTTTCGGCGAAGACCCCGCGGAGGTTGCGCGCTTCGTCGCGGCCTTCGTCGAGGGCGCGCAAAGTGCGGGCGTCATCGCCACGGCCAAACATTTCCCAGGCCACGGCGACACCGCGACCGACTCGCACCGCGGCCTGCCCGTCATCAACGTCGCGCGCACGCGCCTTGAGTCGGTCGAACTCGTTCCGTTCCGCGCGGCGATCAAGGCCGGCGTCGGTGCCATCATGTCCGCGCACATCGGCCTGCCGCAGGTTGACCCGACGCAGATCAGCCCGCTCCCGCCCGACTCGGTGATGCGCCCGGCTTACGCGGATCAGCAGGTCTTTACGGAGAACGCGGTGCTGCCCGGCACGCTCTCGCCCGTCATCCTCGGCGGGCTTCTGCGGCGCGAGCTCGGCTTCGACGGCATCGTCGTCACCGACGCGCTCGACATGAGCGGCCTGACCATCTACTTCAAGCAGGACGAGGCGGGCGTGCGCGCAGTGCTCGCCGGAGCCGACATGCTGCTCAAGCCGGGCGACCCCGACGCGGTCGCTCGCGGTCTGCGCGAGGCGGTCAGGAGCGGTCGGCTCACCGAAGCGCGCATCGAAGAGTCAGCGCGCAAGATTCTCGCGGCCAAGTACGACCTCGGACTCGTCCGCCAGCGCGTCACGCCTTTGGAACTCATTGACCACGTCGTCTCAAGCCCGGAAGGCTTGAAGCTCGCCGACGAGGTGGCCGAGCACGCCGTCACGCTCGTCCGCGACGACGCGAAATTGATTCAGCATGAGCCGGGCGTACTCCTGCGCTCGCCCGTCAGCGTCTTTAACCTCGCCATCACGAACGGCGAGGACAGACTGTCCGTCGCCGAACCGTTCGTGAGGGAGATGGCGCGCAACGGGCGGCGTTTGGAGACGGCGGTGCTCGACTACCGCTCGTCGGACGAGGAAGTGAGGAAGGCGACCGAGCGCGCGCAGAAGGCGGACGTGGTCATCGTCTCGATGTATGGGCGCGTGCGTTCGGGCGCGGCCAACTCGGTCGGCCTACCCGCGCAGGGCGCGCGCGCACTGGGCGCGCTGCTCGAAAGCAAAAAGACGGTCGTCGGCATCAGCTTCGGCAATCCGTATCTGCTGGAGAGCTTCCCGAAGATGCCGACCTACCTCGTCGCCTACGGCGACATGCCGAGCCTGCAACGCGCAGCCGCGCGCGCACTCCTCGGCAGGATAGACATCACTGGCCGCCTCCCGATCTCGCTCCCCGGTCTCTACCCGCGCGGCACGGGCATTCAGGTCGAGGCCCCGAAGAATCTATCCGGGCGGTAAAGAACAGATGAAGACAAAAGGCAGTAGCCCGACCGTGAGGGAGGGCGTTCTCGGAAGGCAGAAGGCAGAAGGCGG
>JALZHC010000215.1 GCA_030914105.1 Acidobacteriota bacterium | reverse complement strand
GTCGAAGCCGACTCCCGCACAACCGAAGCCGACCCCGGCGCAGACGAAACCGTCTGCCGCGCCCGCGACGAAACCGACTCCCGCGCAAGCGAAGCCGACGCCCGCGCCGTCGCCGGTCGCGGCGGAGCAGCCGAAAACGGAAGGCTGCATCAGTTGTCACGGCCAGACCGAGCCGATGCACAAGACGCGCGACGGCAAGCTCAAAGATGACGGCACCGACCGGATGAGTCTGACCTGCACGGCCTGCCACGGCGGCAACCCCTTCGCGCGCATTGACGACGCCGCGCGCGGACGCGCCCGACGCGGCGACGCCGAGTTCGAACGCGTGATGCGCGCGGCGCACGTCGCGCCTCGATATCCGGAACGCTGGGTTGATAAGAACGGCAAGTACACGAGCGCCAACCCCGAACGCACCAACGCGCTGCTTGCCGCCGAGAGCCGCGAGTTCGTGCGCTTCATCAACCCCGGCGACTTCCGCGTCGCCGAACTCACCTGCGCCTCCACGGGCTGCCACTCTTCGGAAGTCGCCGCCGCGCGCAACAGCATGATGCGCCACGGCGCGATGCTCTGGGGCGCGGCCCTCTACAACAACGGCGGCTACCCCGTAAAGGACACGCACTTCGGCGAGAGCTACGACGAAGAGTCGGGCGCGCCCGAACGCATGATTCAACTGCCGCCGCCCTCGCCCGCGACGCGCACACACATGGGCGCACTCTCCTTCCTCGACCCTCTGCCGCGCTGGGAGATTTCGCAGCCCGGCAACATCCTCCGCGTCTTCGAGCGCGGCGGTCGCGGTCGTCAGGAAGTCGGCCTGCCAGAGCGCGAGAGCGACCCCGGCAAGCCCGACAAGGGTTTGAGCGCGCGCGGACTCGGAACGCTCAACCGCACAGACCCGGTCTATCTCGGCCTCCAGAAGACGCGCCTCCTCGACCCGACGCTCAACTTCCTCGGCACCAACGACCACCCCGGCGACTACCGCTCGTCGGGCTGCACGGCCTGCCACGTGATTTATGCGAACGACCGAAGCCTGGTCTATTCGAGTCCGGTGTGGGCTGGTTTCGGAAACCAGGGCGCGACCGCAACCGCCGACGAGCAGATCAAAGACAAAAAGGACGAGCCGGGCCATCCCATCCGCCACCAGTTCACAAACCAGATTCCCACCTCGCAGTGCATGACCTGTCACATGCACCCCGGCAACAACATGCTCGCCACCTACCTCGGCCTTCTCTGGTGGGACAACGAGACGGACGCGCGCGCCGCAGGGATGTATCCCGCGAAGCAGCGCGACATCTCTTCGGAAGAGGAGTACCGCAAGCTCGAAGCGAACCCCGAAGGCTCTTCGGTGCGCGGCAACTGGTCTGACCCAGCCTTCCTTGAGAAGACCGGAACCGACGAAGTGAACTCGCGTATGGAGCGCACGCAGTTCGCGGACTTCCACGGCCATGGCTGGCTCTTCCGCGCCGTCTTCAAGCGCGACCGAGAGGGCTACATGCTCGACGCCGCGGGCGACAGGGTTAAAGATATTACGCCCGCGAAGCTCAAACAGTCGGTCGAGTTCCGCGACAACGCGAGCGACCAGACGACGCCAACGCCCGCGGGCCTGCCTGTGCATCTCAAAGACATTCATCTTGAGAAGGGAATGCACTGCGTCGACTGCCACTTCCAGCAGGACGCGCATGGCAACGGCATCCTCTACAACGAGCCGCGCGCCGCAATCGAGATCGACTGCGTTGACTGCCACGGCACGGTCAAAGAGCCTGCCAGCCTTACGGCCTCCGGCTTCGCCGCGGGCCTCAATCTCGTCGAGCCTGCCGACGGCCAGAGCGTCGCGGGCGGCGTCTACAAACGCGGCAAGGGGCGCAACCTTCGCGACCTGAAGACGCCTTTCACGCGCACAAGCGGCGGTCGTCAAGTCCCCGTTCCCGTCTTCCAGCGCATCACGAGCGATGTGGACAAGAAGGACTCCGCGGGCAAGACCGTGCGTCTCCACGCCGGAGACGTGATTCAGAACTCGATGGTCGAGCCTGAACGCTGGTGGAGAGTCAAGCAGACGGCCTTCACTGTGACGAAGACGAAGGGGCACGAGGCCGACTACAACTGGCGCTCGGCCTACGCCAAGACCGTCCGCATCGACGAGAACAAGAAAGAGGTCTGGGGCGACCTGCCCGCAGACGAGACGAAGCTCGCGCACTCGAACCAGACGATGACGTGCTACGCCTGCCACTCCTCCTGGATGACGAGCTGCTTCGGCTGCCACCTCTCGATGCGTGCCAACGCCAGGATGCCCAACAACCATTTCGAGGGCGAGACCTCGCGCAACTACACGACCTACAACTTCCAGGTCTTGCGCGACGACGTGTTTATGCTGGCCCACGACGGCACGGTCACCGGCCACCGCGTCGCGCCCGCCGCCTCGCGCTCGGCTATCTTAGTCAGCTCGCAGAACCAGAACCGCGAGTGGATTTATTCGCAGCAGCAGACCATCTCCGCCGAAGGCTTCAACGGCCAATCCTTCGCCACGCACGTCCCGCACACGGTGCGCACGACCGAGACGAAGACATGCTCGGACTGCCACGTCTCAGACCGCGGCGACAACAATGCCTGGATGGCGCAGCTCTTCATGCAGGGCACGAACTTCGTCAACTTCATGGGGCGCTACGTCTACGTCGCCGCCGCCGACGCGCTCGAAGTCGTCCCCGTCACCGAGCGCACGGAGCCGCAGGCCGTCCTGGGGAGCACGCTTCAGGAGGTCGCCTACCCCGACGACTTCAAGGAGTTCGCCGACGGCGGTCGAAGGCTTAAAGCTTCTTACGAGCACGAGGGCAACCCCGAAGCGCTCGGCGTGCAGTTGCGCGGCGAGTACGCCTACGTCGCCGCGGGGCCGGGCGGATTGCGCGTCTACGACGTGGCGCAGATAGACCACAAGGGCTTCTCCGAGCGCATCATGACCGCGCCCGTCTCGCGCTTCGGCCAGAGGTTCTGGGTGAAGACGAAGTACGCCGCCGCCATCGCCTCGCCGACGACACTCGGCCTTGACCCCGCGCGCTGGCGCATGACGAGTGACGGTCGCGCGGTTGACCCGGCGGAGGCGAAGAGACTTTGGGACGATTGGATGAAGCTTCCCTTGAAGGAGCGCGAGACGAAGCCGGCGCCGCTCGCGAACGAGGAGCAGCCCATTCACCCGATGTACGCCTACCTCTACGTCGCCGACCGCGAGGAGGGCTTGATCCTCGTCAATGCCGCGACGCTTCTGGACGGCGACCCGCTCAACAACTACCTGAAGCGCGCGACTCTGACAGTTGACGGCCAGCAGACCGACCACTTCAACCCGAACGGCCTGCTCTCTGACGCCAACAACATCACCATCGCGGGCACGTTCGCTTACATTACGACGGGGAAAGGTCTCGTCGTCGTTGACATCGACAACCCGACCTCGCCGCGCGTCGTCCGCACAATCGGCGAGCCTGACTTAAGACACCCGCGAGGGGTCGCCGTCCAGTTCCGCTACGGCTTCGTCGCGGACGACGACGGCCTCAAGGTCGTTGACCTGACGCTCATCCCGCCAGACCCCTGCAAGGATTCTTCGACCGCGGCGTGTCGCCCCCTGCCGCGCGCTGAGGTTGTGCGAGGCGCGGTCGTGCCGCTCGCGCACGCGCAGGACGTTTACGTCGCGCGCACCTACGCCTACGTCGCCGACGGCCCTGACGGAATCGCCATCGTGGACGTGACGCGCCCCGAAGCGCCGAAGCTCTTTATGAATTTCAACGCCGGCGGCGAACTGAACGACACGCGCCAGGTGAAGATCGCGATGACGAACGCGAGCCTCTTCGCCTACGTCGCCGACGGCAGGAACGGCCTGCGCATACTCCAGCTCACTTCGCCCGAAACGATGCCGACCTACGGGGGTTTTAGCCCCGCGCCCGAACCTCGGCTCATCGCCACCTTCCGCACGAAGGGGCCGGCGCTCGCCGTCTCGAAGGGCTTAGACCGCGACCGCGCCGTCGATGAGACCGGCAATCAGCTCGCCGTCTTCGGACGCCGCGGCGCGCGCCCCTTCACGCTCGCAGAGATGCAGCGCCTCTACCTCCTCGACGGACACTTACGCACCGTGCTCGACGCCGACGAGCTGAGAGAGCCGCCGCCGCGCGTCCGCGATCCCTTGAAGTGATTCCGCGGCCAACCGAAGTCTGGTGAGGCGGTCTCGTAAAATATCCGCGCCCGACCCACGGTCGGCATTCTGAAAGTCCACAGCTTTCGGGCTTCGGATTCGTCCGAAACACTTCCACAGCCGGCCCCATATATCTACGAGACCGCCTCCGTGCCGAAGCGGCGGGATGAAGGCCGAAGCGGCGAGCGAAGTGAATTTGATCTGAATCAGGAAGGCGAAGCGGATTTGATTTGAATGCGGATTTGCTTTGAATAATCAACGACGGCTCGCCGCCCTTTCCCTTCGGGGCTGGCCCGCAGGCCCCGCGCGTTTAGATAAACGCGCCCGCCCGGCCCGAAAATTATGATTGACTTATTCCCTCGATGAGTTTATTCTCCCGCTGCTTTTTCAGGTTCAAACTTCAAACCTCGCCCTTAAAGTTTTGCCCCATTTTCGCTCTATGACTGACGCCTCCATTCGTCAGCCATTCTTAAAAGCACTTTAGCAGTTCAGTCCACGGGTAAACGTCAGGCCCAAGCCTCAACGCAAGGCAAGCGGCACAAACCAGGCAACGGCGCTCAAGGCCGGGCGCACACGCTTCGGGCGTGGCGGTCTTGAGACCGCAGGCGTTTCCGTTTTTTTGGTGTGATGAGGTGACAAATAGCCCCGCCGCTATCGGCAAATAGCTGCGGGGCCGGTGACAACGTAACTGCCGCCGCACGTGTGCGCCGGAGATACATCGCCCACAGCAGGTATCTTAGCGTAGCGCGCGGCGCTGGCTCAACTTCCGGAGTAGGGGAGTCAGTTCCGTGACCAGCCTTGTACCCGCCCGACCTGCGGCGGCCCGCACACGCTCAGCCGCAGCAAAGCTTCCTCTTTGCACAGCCCGGCAGCCACGCGCACACGTGCGCGCGTGGGCGTGGCCGCCGGCGCGTCGGGACGGCCCCGCACAGGGCAACGGCCCAAACTCTCCTTCTCCTTAGAGTTCGTCCGTCCGGCCCGCGGACGCTTGCGAGGCTTGCGGCCCGCCTGGGCGCGCAAGGCCGGGGCGCAGGCTTCGCGGCGCGTTTAGGTAAACACGCTTAACGGATGCGCACGGCCCGCCGGCCATTTCGACGCGGGCCGCGGCGCTGCGGCGTGCCGGGCGAGGGCGAGGGAAGGCGCAGGCGCTCGATGAGATCGAGAACGCTTTTGGCCGTCGGCCCCTGGCGCGAGTGCGCGAGGGTGATCGCGTCGGCGATTGCGAACCAGTGGAGCGTGCTCCACACGCTGCTCTTCGAGGATGTGGCGGCGGCGCTTGAGAGGACGCGCGTTGACCTGATTCTGCTCGCCGGCTGCTCGACGCGCGAAGGCTGGGAGGGCGCGGCGCGCGGGGCCTGGAAGGTCTGCCGCGACACGCCCGTCGTCGCGCTCGGCTCAAACTCCGGGCAGGACACGCTCGTGTGCGCGCTCGTCGGCTCGGCCCGGCCCGTCGCGGACGGCTCGGCCACGCCAGTCGCGGGGCGGGGCGCGGCCAAGAATGGAGAAGGCGCGGCACGACGCGCCGCCTCCCGCGTTGGCGACAGCGACGGCGACGACGGGGGCGAGAGGCCGCGCTCGTTCAAGGACGTGCCGGGCCTCTTCCGCTGCTCGGAGGTTTCGCCGACGCTGAGGCTCTTCGAGCCGAGGGCCGCGGGCGTCTGCGCGGGCGTGGCGCGCGCGCTCGAATTCATCGAGGTGAGCTACGCCGAGCCGATCAGTCTGGCCGACGCGGCGGGCGCGGCACGCATGAGCCGCTGCCACTTCAGCAAGGTCTTCAAGGAGCAACTGGGCGTCTGCTTCGTCAGCTACCTGTCGGGCGTGCGCGTCCGCGCCGCGGCGGAGCTGCTCGAACGCACCGAGATGTCGGTCACCTCAATCGCCTTCGCCGTCGGCTTCAACGACCTCTCCCACTTCGAGCGCGTCTTCCGGGCCATCCAGCACAAGTCGCCTTCGCGCCTGCGCGCGGAATCGAAAGAAATGCCGGGCGGCGAAAAATATCCGCCAAGCCTTCCCGCGCTGGCCGTGACATCATAGCGCCCCTCTAGTCGCTTGCGGGGAACGACACGCGAAAGAAGCGGGGCCGCCCTTCTCGGAAGGTCGCGCGCTCCTGTCCCCCGCGAAGAAGGCGTTCGGCCTCTGCCTCGGCCCACGTCCGTTTGACACAACTTTCGGACACGAGCGCGAGTGGAGAGTCTCGAAGTGAGCCGCGCGCCGCGCTTACAGAAAAAGGTCGCCGT
>JALZHC010000797.1 GCA_030914105.1 Acidobacteriota bacterium | reverse complement strand
ACTCCTGACTCCGAGGCTCCAGACTCCTGACTTTATTTCTTATCACTCATCACTTATCACTCATCACTCGTA
This sequence comes from Acidobacteriota bacterium, assembly GCA_030914105.1. Classification (GTDB taxonomy): domain Bacteria; phylum Acidobacteriota; class Blastocatellia; order Pyrinomonadales; family Pyrinomonadaceae; genus QHXN01. Next base: position 2,540 of record JALZHC010000797.1, on the reverse strand, counting down.
TCGAAGCGCCACGGTCGGGTCTACCTTCATCGCGCGCCGCGCCGGCACCACGCAGGCGAGGAGCGCGACCGAGACCAGAAGCAGCGCGACCACGCCGTAGACCGAGGGGTCTGCGGCTGAGACGCCGAAGAGCAGGCCCGACATCAGGCGCGTCAGCGCGAGCGAGGCCGCCAGTCCGAGGCCGACGCCCACGAGCGCGAGCAGCAGTCCGTGGCGCATGACGAGCCGCAGCACGTCCCTCCCTTGCGCGCCGAGCGCGAGGCGGATTGCCAGCTCGCGCGTGCGCTGCGTCACCGTGTAGGAGATGACGCCGTAGATGCCGACGACCGAGAGCAGGAGTGCGACGCACGCGAAGACGGCGATGAGGTAGGCCGGGTAGCGGCGCATGAAGGTGGCGCGCGAGTCGTTGATGACCTGCTCCATCGTCCGCACGCCGTAGACGGGCACTTCCGGGTCGAGCTCGCGCACGAGGCCGCGCACCGCGCCCGCCACTGCCGACGGCTCGGCGTTCGTGCGCGCGACGAGGCTCATGCGCGAGTTAGGCCCCTGCGCAACGGGGAAGTAGATGACGGGCGTGGTGCGCGCGTCGAGGCTCGTCACCTTCTCGTCGCCGACGACGCCGACGATCTCGAAGGGCGGCTGGCCCGCGGTGAACTTGAAGGTCACGCGCCGGCCCAAAGGGTCTTCGCCGCGGAAGACGCGCGCGGCGAAGGTCTGGTTGATGACGACGACGGGCGGCGAGTCTGCGCGGTCGCGGTCGTTGAAGTCTCGGCCCTTGAGGAGCGGCACGCCCATCACGCCGAAGTAGTTTGTGCTTACAGTGCGCAGGTGCGACTCGGCCCCCTCGGTGGCCGACTCCGGCAGGCCGAGGATGCGCGGCGTGCCCGTGCCTCCGTCGCCGCTCAAGGGCAGGTTGCTCACCTCGGCCGCGCCGCGCACGCCCGGCAGCGCCGAAGTCCGGCGCAGCAGCTCGTCATAGAAGGCTGCGGCGCGCGTCGCGTCTGCCGCGCTCGCGGGCGGAAGCTGGAGGGTCATCGTCAGGAGGTTCTCAGTCCGGAAGCCGGGGTCAACCGAGAGCATGCGCGCGAGGCTCTTCATCAAAAGCCCCGCGCCGACCAGGAGCACGAGCGAGAGCGCGACCTCGGAGACGACGAGCAGGTCGCGCACGCCGCGCGCGCGTCGCGCGCCGGAGCCGCGCGCGCCGTCCTTCATCGCCTCCTGCAAGTCGGCGCGCGAGGCCGAGAGCGCGGGCGCGAGGCCGAAGACGACGCCGGTCAGAAGCGACAGGCCGAAGGTGAAGAGGAGTATGTCAGTGTCGAGCGAGAGCTGACGCAGGTAGGGCATGCGCGCGAGCTGCGCCGCGGGTATTAACGCGACGAGCAGGTCTGTGCCCCACAGCGCGAGCACAAGCCCCGCGCCGCCGCCCACGAGCGCGAGCAGCACGCTCTCCGTCAAAAGCTGACGCACGATGCGCCAGCGCGACGCGCCCAAGGCCGTTCGCAGAGCGATCTCTTTGCGCCGCGCCGTCGAGCGCGCCAGCAGAAGGTTGGCGACGTTGGCGCACGCGATCAACAGCACGAGGCCGACCGCGCCCAGGAGCGCGAAGAGGATGGGCCGAAGCTGCCCGACGAACTCCTCTTGCAGCGGCACGACGCTGATGCCGGTGCCCGCGTGCGACTGCGGGTCGTCCGCGGCGATGCGCGCGGCGACCGTCTGCATCTGCGCGCGCGCCGTCTGAAGGCTCGCGCCCGGCTTCAGACGCGCGACGACCTGAACCCAGTGCCAGTAGCGCGCGCCCGCCTGCTGCGGGGTGACCTGCAGCGTCGTCCACATCTCGGCGTCGCCGAGGCTCGCGAAGCTAAAGCTCGCGGGCAGGATGCCGGCTATCGTGCAACTGCCGCCGCCCGTGGCGACCGACTGGCCGACGACGTGCTCGTCGCCGCCGTAGCGCCGCTGCCAGAGCTTGTGGCTCAGCAGCACGACGCAGGGGCCGCCCGCCGCTTCGTCGCCCTCGACGAAGGCTCGCCCGCGCAAGGGGGCCACGCCGAGCGTGTCGAAGAAGTTCGAGGTGACGGCCGCGCCCTGCACGCGCTCCGGGCCTTCGCCGCCCGCGAGCGTGAAGAAGGTCGGCGTGAAGCCGGCGACCGACTCGAACTCCGCGCCCTCGCGCCGCCAGTCGAGGAAGTCCGGGTAGGAAGCCTCGCGCCGGTCGAACTCTTTCTGCGGGTTCGTCTCCCAGAGATGTACGAGCCGCGCCGGGTCTTTGAAGGGCAGCGGCCTCAAGAGTGCCGCGTCCACGACCGAGAAGATGGCGCTGTTGGCCCCGACGCCCAGCGCCAGCGTCACGACCGCGACCAGAGCGAAGCCCGGTTGCTTCAGCAGTACGCGCACCGCGTACCGCACGTCCTGAAAAAGAGTCCCCATCTCTTCACCTCTTTAGGAGTGATCAGTGATGAGTGATAAGTGATAAGAAAGAGCGAGCCGCAGTTTCTCGTCACTTATCACTGATCACTTATCACTCGTATCTGAGAGCCACCATC
>JALZHC010000214.1 GCA_030914105.1 Acidobacteriota bacterium | reverse complement strand
GGACGAAGGAGATCGGCATCCGCAAGGCGCTGGGCGCGCGCCGCGCCGACATCCTGAAGCAGTTCCTCGTCGAGGCCATCACGCTCTCGGCCATCGGCGGCGCGACCGGCGTCATCATCGCGTGGCTGCTCGGCCGCATCGTCTCGGCCATGCTCATCCCGACCTACCTCTCGGTGTCGGCGGTCATCGTCGCCGTCACCGTCTCCGGCGCGGTCGGCGTCGCCGCCGGCCTCTTCCCCGCCTGGAAGGCCGCGCGCCTCGACCCGATTGAAGCCCTGAGGGCCGACTGATGAAGATCCGCGGCGACATCTACGAGAACTTCGCGATGGGGTTGCAGACCCTGCGCGCCAACAAGCTGAGGTCTTTCCTGACGGTCATCGGCGTGATGATCGGCGTCATCACCGTCATGCTCATCGCGTCGATCATCAGCGGCATCGACGAGCAGGTGAAGAAGGAGATCGAGTCGTTCGGCACGCGCTCGATCTTCATCGCGAAGTTCGACCCGGGCATCCGCGTCGGGAGGCTTTCGCGCGAGGAGCGCATGCGCAAGGAGCTGACCTACGACGACGCCCTCGCCGTCTCGCAGCTCCCCGCGGTCGAGCTGGCCGTCCCCTTCCTCGACATCACCAACAACTTCTTCGGCAGGAAGATCACGGTCTCGACCGAGGGCAAGACCTCGGAGGCGGTGCGGCTCGAAGGGACGCTGCCCGACTACATCCGCGCCGGGACGGACGTGGTCTCGGAGGGGCGCTTCTTCTCGCAGTTCGAGAACGACACGAACCAGCGCGTCTGCGTCGTCCGCAGCCGCGTCGCCGAGGACTTCTTCCCCGCGATGTCCGCGGTCGGCCAAAGCATCGACATCGGCGGGCAGGACTTCAAGGTCATCGGCGTCATCCAGCAGCGCGAGCAGCTCTTCGGCGGGTCGGGCTCCGACGACATCAACAACGGCATCTACGTCCCCTTCAACGTCGCGAAGAAGCTCAAGCCGAACGCCGACGACGTGTACATCCTCGCCGTCGCCAAGCCCGGCGAGATCGATAAGGCGAAGGATCAGATCACAGACCTTTTGCGCGTGCGGCGGCAGGTGCCCTTCGGCAAGCCGAACAACTTCGGCATGGCGACGGCCGACTCCATCATCGACCAGTTCCGCGCCATCACGGGCGGCGTCGCCATCGCGATGGTCGCCATCTCGTCGGTCGGCCTGATGGTCGGCGGCATCGGCGTGATGAACATCATGCTCGTCTCCGTCACCGAGCGGACGCGCGAGATCGGCATCCGCATGGCCATCGGCGCGCGCTCGTCGGCCGTGCGGACGCAGTTCCTCGTCGAGTCAGTCGTGCTCAGCCTGACGGGGGGGCTGGCGGGCATCGCGCTCGGGGTGCTCACGTCGGTGGGCGTGCCGCTGCTGCTCGGCTGGCCGACGCTCGTCTCGACGGCCTCGATCGTCGGCTCGGCCCTCTTCTCGGCCGTGGTCGGCATCTTCTTCGGCTACTACCCCGCGCGCAAGGCCGCCGCGCTCGACCCCATCGACGCGCTGCGCTACGAGTGAGCGGCCACGCCGCGGGAACGACAGGCCGCCGAGACGAAGGCGCGCGACTCACTAAGGCCGCGCGCCTTTCTTTGACGGCTGTTGAAGTGTCTGGTGAAGTGCCCGGCGCAGAGCGCCCTAGTCGAAGTCGAGCGGGTTTCGGTAGGGTGTGTCCTTATCCTTCTCGGCGCGCTTCATGGCCTCTCGGAACTTCTCTTCGAGCAGGCGCTCGCGGTCTTTCATCGAGCCGAGTTCCTGCGAGAAGACCTGGTCGCGCACCTTCTTGCGGCTCTCCAACTCCTTCGCCATCTCCTCAAACGAGGCGAGCGGCTTCGCCTTCTCCTGGTGTGAGATGATCGCGCCCGTCTGCGCGTCCACGACGATAGTCGCCTCGCAGCAAGGGCAGATGACTGTCCAGCTCTTCGTCTCGCCCACGGCCTCGCACCTCCCTCTCAAGTCCCGCCGCCCGGCCCGCGAACCTTTCTCTTCTTCCGGGCGACTTTCCCGCGAGTATAACACCTTCGGCGCCCGCCACGCGCACGCCGAAGTCGGCGCTCGCCGACTTGCTCTTACTTAAAAACAAAAAGAAAGGCGTCTGATGTCGTCAGACGCCTTTCTTTTCTAGCCAAAGCGCGAGACGGGGCTTGAACCCGCGACCCTCTGGTTGGGAACCAGATGCTCTACCACTGAGCTACTCGCGCAAAAAATCAATCAACATTTCTGAGCGGGGTCAGAAGGTAATCAACAGCCCAGTTGATGTTCTGAACCTGTCCACTCAAAGTCGGCATCAACCTTAAAGTAACGCCGGTCGTTCCGAAGTTTCCACCGGAACTAAATATACTTTACCGCTCTCCGGATTCAAAACGGCGAAAAGGTCTGCCAACCCGTAATAGCCTTGCTTGGTTGCGCCGTTACCTGACTGACTATAACTGTTAAATAGCAAGACCCCTTTTTTGACCCTGCCGGTCTTGCATTGAACCCGCCGCAGGTTTACCGAATCATCAATAATAAAATCGTACTTATGACCTTCCCCGAAGGGTACGGAAACTAAGTAACCCGCAGCTATCAGGGCAGCTAAAATCTTAGCTTCAGTTAGATTGCCCTTCTCTCTGGTTTGCATTGACGCACCACCGTTATGCTGGGCATGTGGGTGGCGCAGCAAAAGATACTCAACCGCCGCCGCGCTGTCAAACTCGCTTCAGGCGGCGCGGCGCGAGAGCGTCTGGCCGCATTCGGGGCAGGTGTGGAACTCTTCGAGGACGCCGCCGAAGTCCGGGTCGGCGGCTTCGGGGTCGGCGAGGCCCGCCGCGTAATCAACCTTCTCCGCGTGCCGGTTCATCTCCGCGCCGCAACGCGGGCAGGCCATCTTGCCGCTCTCTGTCATGACTCGCTCCTTTCGTGATCCTGAAATTCGGGATGCCCTTTGTGCCCTCTGTGAATACCTTTGTGCGCTTCGTGGTCAAGTCCGACGGTTTTAACCACGGAGGCCACGAATGATTTCCCAGAGGGCACAGAGGAATTTGTGCAGTCTTTGTTGGCGGCTTTCACTCTTCTTCAAGCTGCACGCTCTCGCGCCCCTGGCGGAGGACTCGCGCCATCCAGATCAACTCCTTGAAGAACTTGTCGAGGCGTCGGACGTAGGCCGTCTCGACCAGCGCGCCCGCAGCGTCGAAGGCTTTTTGCACCGCCGAAAAGTTGCCGTCCCAGAAGATCGTCACAAGGCCGAGTTCGCGCATCACGGGCAGGAGATTCTCCACGACGCGCGTGCCGCCGAACGGGCCTGCCGAGACGCCGCAGATGCCGACGGCCTTGTGTATGTACTCGGCGAGGTTCGTGTCGAGCGCGTGCTTGAGCAGCCCCGGATAGCCGTGGTTGTACTCCGGCACAACGAGGACGAAGGCGTCGGCGCGCATGCACGTCTCGGAGAACTTCGCGTCCTTGATGCTCGCGCCTTCGTCGTCTGCGGGGAAGCCCAGCCCGCGTATGTCTATCAACTCGGTCTCGACGCCCCGGCGCTTGCCCAGCTCTCCGAAGACGAGGCGCGCGACGTGCTCGCTCATGCGCCCCTTGCGCGCCGTGCCGAGGATGACGGGGATGAAGAGTGGACGTTCGTCTGTCATGCTGCTCCTCTAAACTCGTCGAGTGCCGAGACGAGGCGCGCGATGTCCTCCTCGTCGTTGAAGAAGTGTGTGGCGGCGCGGAAGCCTTCGGGCTTGATGCTGACGGCGACCTTCCGGCGCGAGAGGTGTTTGAACGTGCGCGCGGGGTCTTCCGACGCGACGAGCGTCTCGGCGGAGCGCGCCGCTTCATCCCTGAGGGGCGACAGCACGCGCCAGCCGGCAGCCGCGAGGCTTTCGGTCAAATGCCGGTTGAGCGCCAGCACCCGCCGCTCGATTCTTTCGGGGCCGATTTCGAGCAGGTGGCGCGCGGCCTCGCCGAGCGCGAAGATGCCCGCGAAGTGTGGACAGCCGGTCTCGGCGCGCGCGGCTGCGTCCCCGCGCAGATCGTAAGAGTCGTTGCGCATCGCGAACGGGTCGACGTTGCTCATCCAACTGACGGCGCGCGGGCGCGTGCGCCTTTGAAGCTCGCGCGAGAGGTAGACGAAGCCCGCGCCGTAGCCCGCCAGCATCCACTTGTGTCCGGCCGAGCAGAGCGCGTCAATCCTCATCCGCTTCACGTCAATCCGGAAAGCGCCCGCCGACTGGCTCGCGTTGACGACGAACGTGCGGCGGCCCTTGCTCGCGCCGATCTCTTCGAGCGGCGCGCGCAGGCCGTTCGAGTATTGCACGTGGCTGAGGCAGATGACGCCCTCGCCCTCGCCAGCCGCCGCGAGCAGGTCTTCAGTCCGCAGCTCGCCCTCGACCGCTTTCAACAGACGGACGCCGACGCCCCGATACATCCAGGGGATCGTCGAAGTCGGAAACTCAAGCTCGCACGAGACGACATCGCCCGCGCCTTCGAGCGCATCGACGATCAGGTTCATCCCCGAAGAGGTGTTGGTCGTGAAGGCGATCTCGTCCGGCTCGGCGTTAATCAAGCGCGCGACATCGGCGCGTGCCTGCTCGCGCCGCGCCAGCCAGACCTCCCAGAGCCTGTCGCCCGACTCCGAAGCCTCTCGGTAGAGCTGCCCGGCTGCGCCCGCGACCCTTCGCGACAGAGGCCCCGCGCCCGCGCTGTTCAGGTAGGCGTAAGTTTCTGTGGCCGGGAACTCCGCGCGCACGCTCGCCCAGTCAAACTCGCCCGCCGCCGCCGTCAACTTCTCCTCTTGAAGCATCCTCTTTAACCCTCAACGCTTGACGCTCGCAAACCCGCCAGACTATCTTCGCCAGGCATCTGCCGCTATCATCTTTTCGGACGGAGCAACAACACATGCCGGACGACTCGGTCGCCCCCGCGTGGGCGATCCCAGGATACCTCGAAGCGCGCGCGGGCCGCCTCTTCATCGAGGGCGTAGACACGGCCTCGCTTGCGCGCGAGCACGACACGCCGCTCTTCGTCTTCTCCGAGCCGCGCGTGCGCTCAAACGTCCGGCGGCTCAGGCTCGCCGCCGAGCGCGTCTCTCACCCCGTCCGCTTCTTCTACGCCTCGAAGGCCAACTCGACGATGGGCCTTCTTCAGGTCGTCCGCGAGGCAGGCATCGACTGCGAAGTGAACAGCGGCGGCGAACTCTTCAAGGCCCTGCGCGCGGGCTTCCGCCCCGACCAGATCATCTTCAACGGCACGAGCAAGACCGCTGCGGAGGTTGACGAGGCCATCAGCGCCGGCATCTACTCCATCAACATTGACTCTGTCTACGAGATCGAGCTGATTGAATCACGCGCCCGGCACTTGGGCAAGCGCGCGCGCGTCGCGCTCCGCCTCGTCCCCGAAATCGGCACGCGCTCGCACCTCGGCCTCCAGACCGCTCTGATGACCTCGAAGTTCGGCATCACCTCCGCGGAAGTCCTCGAAGCCTTCCGACGCGCGCTGCGCTCGCCCGAACTCCTGCACGTCTCAGGCATACACATCCACGTCGGCTCGCAGACGCCGGACGTGGAGCCGTTCGCCGCCGCCTTCCGTGTCATGTGGGAGCACCTGAAGGCGGTCTACGAGGAGTCGGGCCACGCGCTCGAACACATCAACCTCGGCGGCGGCATCCCCGTCAACTACCTGCGCGACCGCTCGCAGGCCGGAGACCTTCCCGAAGACGAGCGCGAGATGCTCGGCGCGCAGCTCGAACCCGCGGACGTTCTCTCAGCCGCGCTCCAGGCCGCGCGCGACTCCGCGCGCACGGCTTCAGCCGAGCACCTGCTTGAGCGCGTCACCATCCTGCTTGAGCCGGGCCGCAGCGTCATCGCCGACGCCGGCACCCTGCTCACAACCGTCCGCAACCTCAAGCAACGCCCCGAAACCGGCGACGTGTGGCTCCTCACGGACGCCGGCTTCAACCTCCTGCTCTCGATGACGACCTACAATTGGTACTACCACCTCATCTCAGCCTCGCGCGCAGACCACACGGCAGAGACGCCCTACAAAGTCGCCGGCCCCTTGTGCGACTCCGGCGACGTCTACTTCGACATCGAGCGCGAAGGCCGTCTGCCGGACTACCGAAAGCTCCCGGCGGACGTGCGCCCCGGCGAGCTGCTCGCGCTCCTCAATACCGGCGCTTATACCATCGCGCAGATGTTTCCATACAACGGTCGCCCGCTCCCCGCCGTCGTCCTCGTCAGAGATGGGGGCCGCGCCGAACTCATCCGCCGCCGCGACACGTATGAAGACCTGCTGACGAACGAGGTTTGGTAGCCGCCCGAACCAAAGTAGCCGCTCGGACAAAAGACGAGAGCACGCATGACGGAACCAACACGCCAGCCCCTAACGCTCGTTCGCGGACTCGGCCTCGCCGCGTCGGTCT
>JALZHC010000017.1 GCA_030914105.1 Acidobacteriota bacterium | reverse complement strand
AGCCAGTAGAGAGCCCTTCTCAGTTGTGCGGCCAGAGTGTCGGCATCGGCGCTCGCTTCGCGAAGCCTACTGGCTACTGACTTCTGGCTACTGCTCCTTCACCTTTCGATTCGGAAACTCGTGTACTGCCCGGTCGGCTCGACGCTGACCTCTTCGACCTGTTCGACGCGCGCGAACTGCGGCCCCGCGGCGATGTCGTGCTTGAAGCCTTCGATGCTTTCGAGCGTCCCCTCGGCGTGGACTTCGACACGACCGTCGGCGAGGTTTCGGACGTAGCCGACGACCTGATGGCGAGCCGCGACGCGCTGCGCGAAGAAGCGGTAACCCACGCCCTGCACGTCGCCACTGATTGTGTAGTGCCGCGCGACCTTCATGCCCTTTTCACGTCCCGACGCTCAGGCTCGAAAAACAATGACGATGCGGGACGCGCTATCCTAAAAGAAACTTCCGCCGGAATGCAATTCAGGGCTTGGTGACGAGTTCGACGACGCGGACGCCGCCCGGCGGCACGCTGAGCATGACGGAGTCACGGCTCGCTTCGTGTTTGACGGGCAGCTCTTCGTCATTCGTCCACTCGTCGGCGCGGGCAACAGCGCTCAGTTCGAGCGTCACGCGCGCGGCTTCGTCGCGTTTGACTTCGGCGAGTCCCTGCTGCGGCTTGTAGACGCCGCGGTTGTTGATGAGCGTGACGACCCAGCCGCGCGCGTTGCGGTTGACGAGGTATTCAATGTCGCCGCGGACTGTGACGGGCGCGGCGTCGGCGAGCAGGTGCGCGAGCATGTGCGCGGCGGCGGGCACGAGCCGCTCGTCGAGTCCGAGCAGGTCTGGGACGGCGCAGAAGACGACGCGACCGCGGCCCAGGCGTTTGACGGTCACGACCGCGTCGCCCGAAGGAGTCTTCAACAACACTTCGGCCCCGCGCGGCTCGACGCGCTCGTAGCGGTAGACCTGGCCGGCGAGGTCTTGCGGCGGCTCGCCGCGCGCGAGGCAGAGGGCGTCGTCGGCCTCCGCGGTCGAGCCGAGCAGACGGACGCCGAGCAGGTTGGCGGGCAGCCCCTTGACCTGCGCCGCGTTGAGGACGAGAGTGCCCCCTTTCTCGACATAATTTTTCAGGCGCTCGGCCCAGGCAGGCGTCCACTCGATGTGACCGCCGACGACGAGCGCGCGGTATGCTTCAATCGCGTCGGACGAGGGCGAGCCGGTAGCAACGTTGTTTGAGGACGAGCCGGCCTTTTTGTCTGAGGGCGAGCCGGTGTTCTTGTCTGCGGTCGTGCCGGCGTCATTGTTTGAAGCGACGAGCACGTCGAAGATGTCGCCGAAGGCTGCGCTCGTGAAGGCTTGGCGGTCTGCCGTCGCCGGCTCGCCTTCGTTCACGGCTGCCGGGTAGTAGGCCGCGAGGAAGAGTTCGCGCAGGGCGCGGTCTGCGCGCGAGAGGTGCGCGACGCCGAGCGGGAAGTGCGGCCAGTCGGTCATGTCCCAGCCGTGCGCGGGGTCGAGCAGGAAGGCGACGGGCGTGTAGGGCGTGCCGCGGTCTGTGTGCTTCGCGGCGAAGCGCATGAACTCGTCCGTGATGCGGCCCACGGGGTTGAGCTGGAACGGGTGCTCGCCGGGGCCGGGCTTGAAGAACTGGTCGAAGCCCTGTTCGAGGTAGATGGCGGAGGCTCCGGCCATGTAGTAAAGGTAATAACTTTTTCGATACCACGAAAGCGACGGCCCCATCGTCGCGCCGTAGCGCGTGTGGAAGAAATGATCCGGCCCGGCGTAGCTCATCTCACGGGTGAAGATGGTCGCGGTGTCGCCGAAGTTGGGCGCGTGGTAGTAGAGAAAGCTTCCGCCGAACTGGCGGGCCGCGCCGCGCGTGAAGGCGATGCGCATCGCCGTCACGGGCTGCACGGCTGCGGTCTCCATGCCGAGCGTGCGCACGCCCCAGGAGGCGAGCGCGTGCGCGTAAGAGGTGCTCGAAGTTGACTGCGCGGGGATCAGCTCACGCCACATCGCGCCCGCCGGCGCGTGGAACGTGGAAGACCACTTCTCTTCGAGCGCGCGCGTGTAGGCCGCGTGGTAGGCGTCGAGCATCTGGGCGCGCGGCATGTCGGGCGTGAGCGTGAGACGTGATGCCACCTGCGACCAGACGTGGCCGATGCTCTCGCCGGAAATCCAGCCGAGGAACTGCGGGCGCAGCTCGCCCGTCAGAAGCTTGAAGGCGGCCTGCCCTTCGCCCTCGTTGAAGTTGGCCGCGCCGTAGTTGATGAGGACGGCGAAGGGCGTGTGCGTCTCTCTTAAGTAGCGCAGGAAGGCGCTGCCCTCTTTGAGGTGCTTCGGCAGGTCGTTGAGGTAGACGACCGGCACGACGAGCGGCGAGGAGAAGATGGGCACGTCGCGCGCGCCCTTGTACTTTTCGATGAAGGCGTCGAGCGGCTCGGCGTTGAAAGGGTAGAGCGGGCGCGCGTCGGGCGGCTGGTCATAGAGCTCCCAGAATTTTTCCGAGATGTTCCAGGGCATCTGGAAATCGCGGCCCGCGAGGAGCGGCCTGCGCCAGAGCGCGGGCGCGCTCACCGACGCCGGCTCTTTCTCGAAGAGCGGCGCGAGCGGCCATCTCTTCTCAGCCCACTCGCCGAGGACTCTCTGCGCGGCGAAGGGCGGCTTGCGTCGGCCTTCGGGTTGGAAGTCGAGGTCGTTTGTGACGAGCACGCAGTCAACGTGCCGACGCGCTTCCGCAGCCTTCTCGACAACGATGGAGAGCCGCGCCGCGCCCTTCTTCAAAGAGACCGCGGGCGAGCCGTCCCAAGCGAAGGCCCAGCCCCAGTACATCTCAAACTCGTCGTGCGAATCGACGCGGTCGCGCGCGCCGAACTCGCGTCGGAAGAGTTCGCGACCGGCTTGAGTGATGCGGACGACGAAGTTCTCCGACTTGCCGGCCCAGTCCGCGTAGCGCGCCCAGACGCGGTACTGGCCGTCGCGCGGCACTTCGATCTCTTGATAAATCTCCGCGCGCGTCTCGTCCGCCGCGGCGGCCACGGAGTCCCACTCGCTCTCGCCCCCTTGCGACCACTCGGCGGAGACGCCCGGCCCGTTTACAGCGAAGCCCGGCGCTTGCGCGCGCGTCAGCTCCATCCACGAAGGGTTCGTGCGCGGCTCGCCTCTAGCGTCCACGGAGAGGCCGCTCATGTTCTCGGCCTCGAACCAGAGGTACTCGAAGTGTCGGGAAGAGTCCGGGCCTGGCGCGCGCTTCGCGGCGGTCTGCGCGACGACGGCTCCCGCGAGCAGGCAGAGGCAGACGACGGCTGAGACGGCGGCTTTTAAGCGGGTCGGCATCGGCGGCGGTCGGGCGCGCGAAACAGAAGCTCGGAACAGAAAAACGCAGAGGCGTGGGAATAAACTTCCGCGCCCCTGCGTCTTGTTTGTGGTGGCCGGCTCATCAGCCGAGTTCGTCGAGGCACTCGGCTAAGGGTAGCTGGCGGCAGGTATACATCGGCGTGTCGCGCAGAGTGTAGCGGCTCGCCTTCGACTCGCGCAGCTCCTGCACGAGGTCGAGGAAGTCCGAGGGCTGGTCGGTCTCAAAGGCGACGACGAACTCCTGGTCGTCGAGGCCGAAGGAGTAGGTCGTGTGGAGCTTGACCGAGCGGTACTTCGTCCCCACACGGATGTGCTCGTCCATCATCTCCTGCCGCTGCTCGACGGGCAGCGCGTACCACTCGCGCGTCTTGACGAAGGGGTAGACGAAGAGGTACCTCGACTGCCCCGGCACGATGTGCAGACGGTCTTCGACGTGTTCGGGGTTGTCCTTGTCAATGTACATCGAGCGCTTGGTCATCGAGAGGAAACTTTGCGTCACGTCGAGGTGTCGTCCGAGGGCCGTCGCGTTCAGACGCGCCGACATCTTCTGGAACGGGTCGAGCGTGTAGCCGATGCGCCAGATCATGAAGTCCACGTTCGAGCGCAGCCCGACGATGGAGTAAGTGTGCATCAACAGGTCGCGCCGGTACGTGTCGTAGACCTCGACGAACTCGCGCTTGGCTTCGAGCTTCGACGCGGCGTCGAGCGCGCGCCAGTCGGCGCGGGCCTTGTAGAAAGTGAAGGTGACGAACTGGCGGGGCAGTTTGGCCTTGTCTGTCTGCTCGGTCTCGCGCGGGGCCTTGTCGGCCAGCCGCAGCGTCGGGCGGCCACCTGACTGCTCTGTCTCAGTGCTCATGGTCTTGCGTCCTCAAAAGCTCTCAAAGGGGTTGAAGGTTTTCGCAGCTTGCGTCGGGTCGGTTAGAATGAGCGCCTGTTCTGACGCGAGTATTTTGCTTGGGCGGCGGGCGAATTGCAAACCGCCGCGCGCTGTGTCGCCAATATTACGTCGATGCCTAAACCTGAATCGGATTCTTCTCAAGAGGCGACGCGCGGCGAGCGACGCGCGCCGTCGCATTCACGCCGGAAGATTCTGCTGTGGATTCCCGCGGCGGTCTTCGCCTCTGCGTTCGGCTCGGTCGCGGCGGCGGCCTTCCGCTTTCTGCGCCCGCGCGCCGGCGAGGTCGGCGTGTCAAGCGGTGAGACGGGCGGCTGGTTCGCCGTCGCCAGGACTTCCGAACTCGGCGGCGCCGAGCCGCTCATGCGCGAAGTCACAATCGAGCACCGCGCGGGCTGGAGCACGACTCCGCGCGCACACTCTGTCTTCGTCCTTCCGGGCGCGGAGCGCCGAGTCGTCTCCGCGGTCTGCCCGCACGAGGGCTGCGAGGTCGAGTGGGACGGCGCTCAGAGGAAGTTTCTCTGCCCATGCCACGACAGCGTCTTCGACGCGAGCGGCGCGCGCCTCTCAGGCCCGGCGCAGAGCGACCTCGCGCAACTGCCGACGCGCCTGACGGGCGACACGCTCGAAATGCAGTACGGCGACGCGGCCCAGACGCCGACGCAACCCGGAGCGCCTGCCAACGGATGAGCGAGCAAACTTCTTCGAGCCAGCACGAAAGCTCCAACCGGCACGGAAGCCTCCGCGCGGGCGACGCGGCGCGCGAAGCAGAGGACGCGGCGGTCGGCAAGCCGGACATTTCGTCGTCCGAATCAAACCTGAGCGCCTCGTCATCCGCATCGGGGCTGAGCACTTCAACGCGCGAACCAAGGACGACGCTCGGCCTCGTCGTCGGAAACCTTTCGGACGAGCCGCCGCACGGCGCTTGGGCCTGGGTGCGGACGACTGCCGGCGTCGTCTTTCTTCTCCTCGCGCTGCAACTCCTGACGGGCGTGCTGCTCTCCTTCTACTACGTCCCTTCCGCCGAGAGCGCGCACGCGACCGTCTCTTACATCGAGAAGGTCTTGCCCGCAGGCTCCTGGCTGCGCGCGCTCCACCTCTACGGCTCGCAACTGCTCCCGCTCGCGCTCGCGCTCCACCTCTTGCAGATGCTTCTCGGCGGTGCTTACCGACGCAAGCCGGTCGGCTGGATCGCTTCTCTCCTCCTGCTCGCGCTCGTGTTGGCGAACGGCGCGACCGGCTACTCTCTGCCCTGGGACGCGCGCGCCTTCTTCAGCACGCGCGTCGCGGAGAACGTGACGGGCGGTTTGCCGCTCGCCGGCGCGACCCTGCGCGCGTGGCTCGTCGGCGGCGCGGAGATTTCGACGCTCACCGTCTCGCGCTTCTTCGCGCTACACGTCCTCGTCGTGCCCGCGCTCCTGCTCGCCGTCGCCTGCGCGCGCCTCTTCGTCTTCCGCGAGCCGGTCTCGGACTTTGGCCGAGCGACATCAGACGAAGGCCGGACACTCGCGTCTGCCGGCTGGACGCCCGCGCAGCTCGCGCGCAACGCAGTCGTCTCAGGCGTCGTGTTCGTCGCGCTCGCGCTCTACGCCTCGAAGTTCCCTGCGCCGCTCGGCCCCGCCGCGGAGTCCGCGCCGCCCGGCTACCTTCCGCGCCCGGGCGCGCAGTTCCTCTGGCTCTTTCAGCTCCTGAAATTCTTCCCCAGGCCGGTCGCCTCGCTCGTCGCCTTCCTCCTGCCCGCCCTGCTCCTCGCCGCGCTCGCGCTGCTCCCCTTCGCGCGCGGAGGCAGAGTCGCGCCGACACAAGCTCAGACGCGGCGACGCCTCGGCCTCGCGGTCTTCGCGGCCACGGCGCTGCTTGTCGCGGGACTGACGACACTCGCGCGCCTCGAAGACGCGCGTGACCCGCGCCTCCGCGAACAGCTCGCGCGGCAGGCCGAGAAAGAGTCGGAGTTCCGCCAGGCCCCGTTCAAGCCTCTGCGCACAGGCGCGCCACAGACGGCGGGCGTGGCCGAGACCGCGACCCCTTCAACTTCAAACACCGATGACGGCGCGCAGGCCGCACAGCCGCCCGAAGCCTACTCGCGCAACTGCGCCAAATGCCACGGCCCGCACGCCGAAGGCCGTTCAATCTATCCCTCGCTCGTCGGCATCTCCGCGCGTCCGCGCCGCACGCTCGAAGACATCGTCGCCATCCTCAACGACCCGCGCAGCTACGGCCTCGAATCGCGCATGCCCTCGTTCGCAAAGAAACTTACGGACGAAGAGAAGCGCGCCGTCGCCGAGTGGGTCGTCTCTCTGAAGTGAGCAGGGATCGGCGGAGCGGCCTGGTTCACTCATCCTTGAGCTTAGAGCGGGAAAAACTCACCGCCGCAGACGCAGAGAACGCAGAGGGGGCGCAGAGAGGTGCAAGGCACAAGCCTCTGCGCTTCCTCCGCGCCCTCTGCGCCTGCGGCGGTGAACTCCCCGCGCTCTACGTCCAAGAATCAAAACTTTGAGGCCCGCGTGGAGGCTTTCAAACTTCTGCGGCGTTAAGCTATACTCGCGCCGCTTTCCCGTTCCGACAAAATAATTTTCGAACCGGAGTCTTCAGAGCACATGAAACTCTTCAAGCTGACGCTCGTCGCCCTCGCGCTGGCCTCCTTCGCCGCCGCTTGCGGCAACTCGCAGAACAGCCAGCCGATTGACCTGCGCCCCAACCCCAGCCCGACGGCTGCCGCGAAGGCGACGACGCCCGCAGCCACGCCCGACGAGCTGGCCGACGCGCGCTCCACCTTCAAGAACACGTGCTCGCGCTGCCACAAGGATGACGGCACGGGCGGCCCGACAAAACTCGATGACGGCACAACGCTGAAAGTCCCAGACCTGCACGGCCCGCACACCGTCAAGCGCACCGACGAGCAGCTCGCCGCCAAGATTGAGAACGGCGGCGACGGCATGCCGCGCTTCAAAGACAGGCTCGACCAGCAGAAGATCAACTCGCTCGTCCGCTTAATCCGCCACGACTTCCAGGCGTCTGCGACCGGCGGCGCTTCGCCCGCGCCCTCGCACTAATCGCCGGGAGCGTGACCGTGCTATCATTCGCAACGTGAGAGTGCGCCCGTAGCTCAGTTGGATAGAGCGTCTGACTTCGAATCCGCTTTGGAATTCTAAGGCCGTTCTGCTACTCTAAAATTCGATGGCAGAACAACACACCTGTTCCAAGTGCCAGAAAAGGAAGGATGTGTCGGAGTTCCCTTATCGCAATAAGCTAAAAGGAACTCGCCATTCTTATTGTTTAGTGTGTGGTCGGGCACATGCTAAAGCTCACTACTCAAAAAACATTCAATATTATGTAAGGAAGGCTCGCACTCGGCGTGAGGAGATAATCGGAGAAATAAACGAGAGATTATTCGAATACCTGGAAAGCCACCCATGCGTTGATTGCGGTGAGACTGATCCGGTCGTTTTAGAGTTTGACCATGTGCGCGGAAAGAAGTCCTACAACGTATCGGCTATGGGATGGTTAGCATTATCTTGGAATTCTCTACTTAAAGAGATAGAGAAGTGCGAAGTCCGCTGTGCGAACTGCCACCGGCGAAAGACTGCGGAGCGACTTGGTTCGTATAGATATCAAAGACAATATGGGCCGTTAGCTCAGTTTGGATAGAGCACTGGTCTTCGGAACCAGGTGTCGGGGGTTCGAGTCCCTCACGGCCCGTTATCCTTCAACGCAAGTTCGAGCCTTGCCGGGCGTATCAAGAAGAAGGGCGGCAGAGTTTGCCGCCCTCTCTCTTTGCCTGCCGCACCTGATTCCCGCTTTACTCAAGCGGCGACGCGTTCAAGAGTTTGACCGGCTGTCCCACGAAGAGCCGACCTGTCCGAATGATGCGCGCGTAGACGCGCGAGTAGCCGGGGTGCTCCTTCTGCGAGATGCGTCTGAAGTCGCGCCCGGCGAACGAGTCGGCGATGTTCTTACAGGGGCTTGTGTAGCGCGTGATTTCGACGACCGCCTCGTCGCCGAGCGCGAGGCGTGCGCCGGGTTCGAGCCGCTGCCAATCCATGCCGACGATTGTCACGTTCTCGCCGACCGAGCCGGGGAAGATCGCGTGCCCCTCGCGCTGGAGTTCGAGTATGCGTTCGAGCGAGTAGAGGCAGAGAGCGCGCTCCGGCCCGCCGTGGAAACGCAGGTCGCGCTGCCGGTCGCCTTCGAGTCCCGAAGTGGTCAGCAACGCCTCGCGCACGGCGAGCTTCGGCACGCCGCCGCCCGAACGATTGAGCTGGAAGATTCGCCCCTCCATCCTTGTGGCTTACCGGCCCAGTATCAACCCTCCGGCCCGCTCCAGACAAACGCCGTGGCCTGGCCGTGCGGGCGAGACAACGACGCGCGGCGCGAGACGCGGGCGGCGGGCGCTTCCTGCTTTGAAGTGGCTGCGTAAAAAATGAGCGGGGTCGAACAAGGGACGGGCAACCGAAAAAAGTGCTTGACATCATAAAGTAGTCTGTTGTATACACTCTCGTCGCCCGCGCCGCGGGCAGACCTCTTTGGAAAAGAGACTTCAGATGTTGACGAACAGGAACACGGCCAAACGCGCGATGACGACCCCGTCGGCGGTCGTCTGGCAGCCGTCCGCCCTCTATCAGGGCGCGGCTGTGGGCGCGGGCTGTCTGAGTTTGTCACACGCCATCAGCGGCGGCGGACTCATTCAGGAACACGCCTTCAGACCCGAAGGCGTGGCGCTTAAGGATCGTCGCCGGAATCAGAGTTAGTTCAGCGGGAGCGGCCTCCCGCTCCCAAATCTCTAAAAAATTCGTAGAGACTTGATCGGAGCGGGCCTGCTTCCTGTGGGGAAGCCAGCAGGCCCGCTCTTTTTGTTGTTTGACAACCGAAGTAGCTTGAGGGGACGAAGGCGACTCGGCCTCGCGCACGTCGCAGGCGCGCGGAAGTTTCGCTTCAGCGCATCGCGTGCGTCGTGTGCGTCCGGACGCGCGTCTGTGGCTTGCGGCGACGCGGCAGCCGCCTTCGTCAGTTTTTCTCAGTCTCTGAGTCCTTCGACGCCGAAAAGATTTCTCGCATCAGAGGCCGAAAAGGCTCGGCAGCAGCCTGTAAAGCTGCGGCTCGCCGCAGGCGAGCGTGGAGGTTCGAGTCCTCCCTGATGCACCTGAGGGGGCGTAAGCTAAACGTCAAACTGGCAGATTCCAACCCTGCTTTTCTCGGTTCAAATCCGGGCGCCCCTGCCAAAAAGCAAGGATGAAGGCGGAAGGATGAAGGATGAAGGAAAGCAGACGCGTGGCAACCGCGCTCTCATCCTTCATCCTTCTCTTCGGAGGCGTCGCACGAATGGTAGTGCAGCGGTGTGCTAAGCCGCCGGGCCTCGCGGCCCCTGTGCGTTCGACTCGCACCGCCTCCGCTTTTGAAAGGATGAAGGATGAAGGGAAGGCAGCCTGGCTTTTCCTTCATCCTTCATCCTTCCTACTTCTGACTTCCACTTGAACCCGTAGCTCAGATGGATGAGAGCGCAAGTTTGCGGAACTTGAGGGCGCACGTTCGAGTCGTGCCGGGTTCGTTTGTCGTCCGGGGTCGTCTAAGGGAAGGACTCCTGCCTTTGAAGCAGGCGATGAAGGTTCGAGTCCTTTCCCCGGAGCTCGTGTCGAAGAGTGTTCTGCGAGCTGGAGTGGCGTAAATGGCAGACGCGCGGCGCTGAGGTTGCCGTCGGGCTTAAAGGCTCGTTGAGGGTTCGAGTCCCGCCACCCCTGCCAGAGACTTTCACGTTGGCCGTAGCTCAAACGTGCAGAGCGCCGCGCCGTGAACGCGGTCGTTGCGGGTTCGACTCCCGCCGGCCAACCCAGACACGCGGGGTGTGAGCCGGGCACGGAGGAAGGCACGCGGCTCTCTCTTCGTACACCCAGACGCCTCCTCGTTTAAGTTCGGGATTGAAGCACAAAGGCTGTGCGCCTGATTGTCGATCAGGAAGGTGCGAGTTCGAGTCTCGTCAATCCCGCCAACTCCCTTTCGGTTGACGGTTCGAGTCCGTCCGGTTCCGCTTTTCAACGTGCGCTGCAAGCTCAAACGGCAAGAGCACTCGCCTCTTAAGCGAGGGGCTGCGGGTTCGAGTCCCGCGCGGCGCATCAGTTTTTCCGAACGGGGTGTGGTGTAACGCGAGCATCCAAGTCCTGGGAACTTGTGGACAGGGTTCAATTCCCTGCACCCCGACTTTGCAAACGTGGACGTAGCTTAGCCCGGACGAAAGCACCGGCCTGCCGCGCCGGGGAGGCGGGTTCAAATCCCGTCGTCCACTTCAGTCAAGGCAGTTAGCTTGACGCATGCTCCCGTAGCTTAAAGTAGAAAGCGGCACGCTTCGAACGTGCAGGTTGCGGGTTAGAGTCCTGCCGGGAGCGCCAATCTTCTGCGCGGCGTGGTTTGAAGACCGCACCGCGCGTCCGGCTCTTTCGCGGGAGTGATGTAAACGGCAACATTCGAGTCTTCCAAACTCGCTTCGAGGGTTCGACCCCCTTCTCCCGCTTCGCCCGCGCTGCACAAGCCGGAGCGCTCCAAAGATAAGTCTACGGCTGCCGCCGTGCGCGCGCCGCGGCGCGGGCATCCTCAACACTTTAACAACGCACGCGTAGCCAAGCGGCAAGGCGACGATCTGCAAAGTCGTTCAGCGTCGGTTCGACTCCGACCGCGTGCTTTCGTCAGGGCGAGGCGCGTGTCGCACGACTTCAGGGCGACGCCGCGCGCGCCGGACTTTGCGGGCGGGTCTCGCTCCCGCGGGACTCCTCACCGCCGCCCGCAATTCCCTTTGACAATAGAAACCTTTGCGCCCTTTGTGAAGACCTCCAGCGACCTCTGTGGTTCAGATCGGCCTACTTAACCGCAGAGGTCTCGAAGGATTTCGCTGGAGGTCACAAAGAAGCATCAGTCCAAAACTTTGAAAGGAGGTGCCGGGATGGCCAGCCTGAACGGAAGAGTTCTGCTCCTCAACTTCTCCTACGAGCCGCTCGGCACGGTGGGGATTGCGAGGGCGATGTGCCTCGTGCTCCGGGGCGCGGTCTTCGTCGAGGAGTTCGACGGCCAGCGCGTTCTGCGCTCGCCGCGCGCGGAGTTCCGGGTGCCGAGCGTCGTGCGTCTGCGCCAGTATGTCAACGTGCGTCGGCGACGCCAGACCGCCGGCATGCGGCGCTTCCGCATCTTCGTGCGCGACCAGTTCCGCTGCCAGTACTGCGGCGCGCGCAAGGCCGCGCACGAGCTTTCGCTCGACCACATCACGCCGCGCTCGCGCGCGGGCCGAACGACGCCCGAAAACCTCGCCACGGCCTGCGTCGCCTGCAACACGCGCAAGGGCGACCGCACGCCCGAAGAGGCGCGCATGCCGCTGCTCACGCCGCAGAGGTCTCTCGGCGTCGGCCTCGAGCGCGTGCTGCTCTGCCACTACGCCGAGTCGCGCTCGGAATGGCGCAAGTACCTCTTCCTCGAAGAGGCTGAGGGAGAAGCGCGGCGCGCATGAAGCCGGGGGAGAGAGCAGAGATGCTTTCTCCCCCGCGACAGCGAGGCTGGATAGCTGAGACGGCGCGAGCGCCTGCCTGAAGCGCAGGAGACGGTGGTTCGACTCCACCTCCAGCCATCCTTCGGGGACATGACGCAACGGAAGCGTGCCTGTCTTACAAACAGGAAGTTGAAGGTTCGAGTCCTTCTGTCCCCACTTCTTAACGGGGCGTGGCTCATCCCGCGCGGCGGCGTGAACGCGCGGGACTGTGGAGCGCGAGGCCGCAACTGTCTACGGCCCGCCCCGACCAAACTTTCAGGCGGCGGTGTAGCTCAGACGGCAAGAGCAGTCGTCCCGTAAACGACCTTCGCGCGAGTTCGACTCTCGCCACCGCCTCCAGACCGGGGCCTGTAGCTCAGACGGATCGAGAGCGCCTGTCTTCTAAACAGGTCGTCGCAGGTTCGAGTCCTGCCAGGCCCGCTCTCGACAAACGCTGCGGGGTAGCTCAGACGGCCAGAGCAGCGTCCTCATAAGACGAAGGTCGCGGGTTCAAGTCCCGCTCCCGCAATGAAACTCTGAAGTGTGAACGCTGAACGATGAGCTGGGAAGCGGCTGCCTTCAGCTCCGCGTTCATAGTTCTGCGTTCCGAGTTCTAAGGGCTGGTGATGTAAAGGCCGCATAGAAGTCCCGCAAACTTCTCGTGAGGGTTCGAGTCCCTCCCAGTCCATCCTTTGCGGCGTAGCTCAAACGGAAATCAGAGCGTTCGTCTCGTAAACGAGAAGATGTGGGTTCGAGTCCCACCGCCGCAGCCAGCGTGTGCGGGGATGTGCCCTGGTGGGCACAGCGGTTTCATACGCCGCTTCTAAGAAGGCGGGTTCGATTCCCGTCCCCGCGACCTTTTCAATCCGGCGTATCTCAGTTGGTAGAGAGTCCGACTGTTAATCGGAATGTCGCTGGTTCGATTCCAGCCGCCGGAGTTTCACCTGCTGACCCGGAGCACGAGCGGCAGTGCGGCAGCCTTTTAAGCTGTGAGGTGCGGGTTCGAGTCCCGCCGGGTCAATCAACGTCCGCGCGGCACAGTCAGTCAGTCAGTTTCACTCGCGGCGCGTAGCTCATAGCGGGCAGAGCGCTCGACCGATAATCGAGAGGTAGGAGGTTCGATCCCTTCCGCGCCGACCTTTGCGGAGTCAGCTAAACGGCAAGCTGCCTGTCTCTGAAGCAGGTCAAGGGGTTCGAGTCCTCCCTCCGCAGTCGCAGTCAGACACGCGCGGTCGCAGATAAGCCTTCGCCGTCGCATTCACACGCCGCAACCGCCGGAGAGCATTCCCCGTCTGACATCGGCGGACTCTTCGGGAAGACTTTCCAGGCCCTCAAGTCACTTCGGTTCCGACAGCACGCCTCTCATGCTCGAACTTCGAGCGGTCGGCGTGCTTCGCTCGTTCGGCAGGGAGAGAAGGAAGATGGCAAACAAGGCGCTTTTCAAGTCGCTCGTGGGCAAGCTCGTGCCCGCTGCGGACGCGCGCAACGATGAGGGCGCGCCGGCCTACGCGCTCACGCCGAAGCAGGCGCTCGCGCAGTATGCGGCGACGGGCTGCCTCAGCGCGACGTTCTACGCGGGCGCTGCGGAGCAGCTCTCGAAGGTGCTTGAGCTTTGCGAAAAGGTCGAGCCTCTCTTCGTCGCCAAGACGGCGGTCTATGCGCGCGAGCGCGGACTGATGAAGGACATGCCCGCGCTCCTGCTCGCAGTGCTGGCGAAGAAGGACGCACGGCTTCTCGCCCTCGTCTTCCCGCGCGTCGTGGACAACGCGCGGATGCTGCGCAACTTCGTGCAGATCATCCGTTCGGGCGCTGCCGGTCGCAAGTCGCTCGGCACGGCCCCGAAGCGGCTCGTGCGCGAGTGGCTCGAAGCGCGCGACGACGCGGCGCTCTTCCGCGCCAGCACGGGGCAGACGCCGTCGCTCGCCGACATCGTCAGGATGGTTCACCCGCGCCCGCGCGACGCGGCGCGCGAGGCACTCTTCGGCTACCTCGTCGGTCGTGAGGTTAAACCGGAGGCGCTGCCCGACCTCGTCCGCAGGTACGAAGCGTTCAAGGCGGGCGAGCGTGGGTTCGTGCCCGACGTGCCGTTCCAGATGCTCTCGGCGCTTGGCCTCGGCACCGCCGAGTGGACTGCCGTGGCGCGCCGCGCGCCCTGGCAGTTGACGCGCATGAACCTGAACACGTTCGCGCGCCACGGCGTCTTCGAACAGCCCGGCATGGCCGAGCTCGTCGCCGCACGCCTCGCAGACCCGGAGCAGGTGAAGAAGGCGCGCGTCTTCCCTTATCAGCTCATGACGGCCTACGCGAACGCGGACGCGCGCGTGCCCGCAGCGGTGCGCGACGCGCTCCAGGACGCTTTGGAGGTCGCCACGTCGAACGTGCCGGAAGTTAACGGCAAGGTCTACGTCTGCCCGGACGTTTCCGGCTCGATGCGCTCGCCCGTGACGGGCCCGCGCAAAGGGGCGACTACGTCAGTGCGCTGCGTGGATGTGGCGGCGCTCTTGGCCGCGTCTATCTTGCGCCGCAACCCGCGTGCGGAGGTCATCCCGTTCGAGCACGACTGCGTCGAGCTGCGTGTGAACCCGCGCGACAGCGTGATGACGAACGCGCAGAAGCTGGCCGCGGTCGGCGGCGGCGGCACGGATTGCAGCGCGCCGCTCCGACTCCTGAACCAGCGCAAGGCGGCGGGCGACCTCGTCCTCTACGTCTCGGACAACCAGTCCTGGGTGGACGCAGGCGCGGGCCGCGGCACCGAGACGATGCGCGAGTGGTCTGTCTTCAAGCGACGCAACCCGTGCGCGCGTCTGGTCTGCGTTGACGTGCAGCCCTACGGCACAGCGCAGGCAGCCGAAGCGCCGGACATCCTCAACGTCGGCGGCTTCTCCGATCAGGTCTTCGACCTGGTCGCGGACTTCGCCGCGGGCCGCCTCAACCCCGACCACTGGGTCGGCGTCGTCGAGCAGGTCGCTCTTTGAAAGGATGAAGGATGAAGGCCGCAAGGATGAAGTAAAAGCGGGACGCCGAGAGGCGCGCTTTCATCCTTCATCCTTCCGCCTTGCTTTTCGGGGCCGAATGCCGTCGTGACTACATTCGTCTGAGGAACGAAAGAGTGTCACGACTAACTCTTGTCGGCCTCAGCTCTTTGAATGTGGCGAATGCTGGTGTGAGTACATGGCGACCGGGCAACTGGGTGTAGGTTCGAGCCCTACTCCGAACGTCAAAAGCGTTCGGACTCTCTCACCGCTCTTGTCGCCACAACTCTGAGTCCGGAGTCTCGGAGTCCGGAGTCAAGGCACGTTCCTGCTTTTGACTCCGGACTCCAGACTCCGAGACTCCAGACTTTGACTTGTCACCCCTCGACGCTTCGTGCGGGCGGCGAATGCCGGCGGAACTACATGCCTTTTAAGCCGCGGGTCTGGGTTCGAGTCCCGGCGGACGCGAAAGCGGACGTAGCTCAATTGGCAGAGCAGCGAGGAGTTTCGTCGAAACCTTGTCGCCGCCCGACTTGAAACATTGTGCCGCCTGCCGCGGCATTGTTACTTCGCAGGAGTTCAGACAATGACCGCCCTGACGCTGGAGATCGCGACGTTCCGCACGACCGAAGAGATTCTCGCGCTCGTGCGCGGCTTCGAAGACTGCACGCTCGCGCGCGAGCACTGGACGCACGCGGCGCACCTCACGGTCGCGCTCTGGAACCTCCTGCAATACGACTGGCCGGAGGCCGTCGCGCGCGTCCGCCTCGGCATCAACTGCTACAACGCGGCCCACGGCATCGCCACGACGCCCACGGGCGGCTACCACGAGACGCTCACGCTCTTCTGGCTGCGCCGCGTCCGCGCCTTCCTCGAAGGCGGGCGCAACGAGGCACGCTCGCTCGTCTCGCTCGCCAACGAACTCGTCGCGGCCTTCGACAAGAGCCTCCCGCTCGCCTACTACACGCGCGCGCGCCTCTTCTCCCCTGAGG